>JBKJVD010000047.1:0-12932 GCA_046590585.1 Thermoanaerobaculia bacterium
GCCCTGTCGCAAATCAGATCAGCGGGAATTGGCGCGCCGCGAACCGACGCCGTCGCGAGTATCCAAAGGGCAGTCGTGCGCTCGACGCGCCCGACCGTCGGACGGGGTCGTCCAACGGCCCCTTCGTTCCAGCGATCGTCGCCAGTTCCCGCGTTCACTGCCCACCCAACCCACTGACGTAGTTAAGATAGAATCGAGGTTCGACGGTCAACTCTATGCAAGGATCGCTTTCGCGACGCAAAGTTCTCACGATGATTCTCGCCGGTGGCATGGGGGAGAGGCTGTATCCCCTCACGCGTGACCGTGCGAAGCCGGCGGTGCCATTTGGCGGCCGGTATCGAATCATCGACTTCGTCATCAACAACTTCATCAACTCGGGTTTTGCCAAGATCAAGGTCCTGACCCAGTTCAAGTCCAATTCGCTCATCGAGCACATCACGCGCACCTGGCGCCTCGTTCCGGAGATCGGGCAATACGTCGATTGCGTTCCGGCGCAGATGCGCAAGGGCCCGTTCTGGTTTCGAGGGACGGCAGACGCCGTGTTCCAGAACCTCGAGCTGATCTTCGACGAGCAGCCCGAGTACGTCTGCGTGTTCGGTGGAGATCACATCTACAAGATGGATGTGAACCAGATGCTGCAGCAGCACCTCGATACCGACGCCGACCTGACCATCGCGACCGTACCAGTTCCGAAGGACGAGGCCTCGCAGTTCGGCATCGTCGAGATCGACAGTGATTATCGGGTCACCGGCTTCATCGAGAAACCGAAGGAAGGGGCGAAGACGATTCCCGGCAAGCCGGACATGGTTCTCGCCTCAATGGGCAACTACATCTTCAAGGCCAGCGTGATGATCGACGTGCTGCAGCGCAGTGCGCTGCGCGACGCCGCTCACGATTTCGGCAAAGAGGTCATCCCCGGGATGTATGCGAAGTCCAAGGTCTACGCCTACGACTTCGCCACGAATGAGATTCCCGGGGAGGACGAGCACAATCGCGGGTACTGGCGCGACGTCGGCAACATCGATTCCTATTTCGCGGCGGCGCTCGACCTCGTGTCGGTGACTCCGCAGTTCAACCTTTACAATCACCGCTGGCCCGTCATCTCGGCTCCGTTGCATCTTCCTCCCGGCAAGTTCGTGTTCGCCGATTCGAAGTCGCAGCGCATCGGGATCGCGACGGACTCGCTCGTGTCCGACGGGTCGATCATCTCCGGCGGCACGATCAATCGCTGTGTGCTGCACCCGCGCGTCCGCATCAATTCCTACGCCGACGTCGACGAGTCGATCCTCATGGACGGCGTCGAGGTCGGACGGCATTCGAAGATCCGCCGTGCCATCATCGACAAGGGAGTGAAGATTCCTCCCGGCTCGACGATCGGCTACGACCTCGAGGAGGACCGCGAGCGGTTCACCGTGACCGAGTCGGGAATCGTCGTGGTGTCGAAGGGAACGCGGATCGAAGAGAAGCCGGAGAAAGTTGCCGAATGAGTGATGGAAAGCCGCGCGTCGATGGACGTGCCACGAACGAATTACGACCCGTACTGATCCGGCCGAATTACATCAAGCACGCCGAAGGCTCGGTCATGATCGAGATGGGCGATACGCGGGTCATCTGCACCGCATCGATCCAGGAGCGGGTTCCTCCGTTCCTCTACCGGAGCGGGAAGGGCTGGGTCACGGCCGAGTACGGGATGCTGCCCCGTGCAACCAACGAACGCGTAGAGCGTGAAGCCGCCAAGGGAAAACAGGGCGGCCGCACGATGGAGATCCAGCGCCTGATCGGACGCTCGCTTCGCGCCGCGGTGAACACCGAAATGCTCGGTGAGCGCACCGTCTGGATCGACTGCGATGTGGTGCAGGCCGATGGGGGCACGCGCACGGCGTCGATCACCGGTGCCTACGTCGCGCTGGTGCTCGCACTCTCCCGTCTCTACATCGATGGCGCGCTGCAGACGTGGCCGATCAATGAATTCATCGCTGCGGTCTCGGTCGGGATCGTGAACGGAGTTCCCTCGCTCGACCTCAATTACATCGAGGACTCGAAGGCCGGCGTCGACATGAATGTGGTCGGAACCGAGAAGGGACGCTTCATCGAACTGCAGGGAACCGCCGAGGGCGCGACGTTCAGCGACGAGGAGATGCACGCCATGGTCGCACTGGCCAAGGGCGGGATCACGCAACTCGTCGCGAAACAGCGGGAGATCCTCGATCCTGTGCTCACGCGCGTGAACGACCTTGCCATGTCGAGGCTCAACAAGAAGTTCCGGTAAGTTCAGGGGTCAGGGGCTCCCGAGTCCAGTATTTGTGAGCGTGTGCGACCCAACAACGTCTGTCATCCTGAGCCGGCGAACCGCGCTTCGCGGCGACTGAGGCAAGAAACCGGACCTGTCATGTCGGACAACCATGCCAGTTGTTTCGAAGGAGCCTCGTGCAAGCTCTCTCCCTTCTCCCCGGTGGGAGAAGGTGGCGCCGCGCGCCGGATGAGGGGGCGGCGCGAACGTAAGTTGGATCCCTGGCGAATATTCGACACGCAGTCGATTCCTCAGATTCTCGAAGAGGCTAACCGCGCATTGCACCGTCTCCGGATTCACCACGGAGTCGACAATCTACATTCGCGCCTCCCCTCATCCGGCGCTGCGGCGCCACCTTCTCCCACGGGGAGAAGGAAGCTCGAAGTGCCCTCGGAGCGCGAGAGCCTATGGTCCGTGAACCCGCATAGACATTGGATTTCTTAGAAAACTTGGAGCGCGGTCGAAGGATCTGGGCGGTGGAATCATGGTCCTCGCGCGAAGGCTCTTCCCCCACCCAGATGCTTCGATCGCGCACTCCGCCGACTCAGCATGACAGTCAAAGCACACACCGCGTCCTGAGTTGCTTCGCCGTTTAGACGAGCGCTCTTCCGCGCCTCATGCCCTGTACCCGAACGCCCACGATCAGCCCGAGAATCGTCAGCCCGGCGATCCACGCACCGAGCTTGAATGACAGCGGGTCGTAGATGATCCGGACGTCTGTGGTGCCGGGCGGGGCGATGAAGCCGAGGAAGGCTCCGTTTACGCGGCGTGGCTGAATCGGTTCGCCGGCGATGAGCACTTTCCAGCCGGGCCACCACGGGATGCTACTGACGATCAGGGTGTGGCGAGGGGCGTCGACGGTCATCTCCCAGTCGGTCGGCTTCGAGCGTCGCATCTCGATCGTTGCATTGGGCGCGGAGGCAGCGCGCGCGGAAAGCAGGTCGCTGGCCGCTTTCTTCGATACCTCGAGTTCGTCGACGACGGCGGTCGTCGACCACTCGCGATTTTCCTTCACACGCTTCACGAACTGGTCATTGCGGAACTCGAGGATCACGTTCGGAGTCACGTACCAGCGGGGCAGCGCGTCGTTGTTGCGGAAGATGCGTCCGTCCTTTCCGTCGTACACGATCGAATAACGCTCGCGATCGGGGAATTCGGCTTTCGGCGGGGTGAGCAGGTAGCGGACGTTCAGGAAGTTGAGCAGCTGAGGTTCGCTCTCCTTCCAAAGCGCGAAGTAGTCGCTTGTGTCGTAACCACCAACCACGCGCAGGACGCCGAGGTAGCGGCTGTTCGCCATCGGATCGTGCGCGCGGATGTCCTCGAATCCGTAGACGGAGGAGATGTTCGGGAAGAACGTCGGGCCAAAGCCGGTGATGCGAAACGGGGCGGACTCGGTGAGTCGCAGGGCCTTCAGTTCCCGGAGGAGCGGGGTCTCCGGATACCACATTGCGGAAGGGATGATCGGATTCCAGCCGGCCGTCGCGGTCCAGAGTTCGCTGACTACGACCGCAAAAAGAAGCAGGATTGCGGGAAGTCTCAGGCGCGTGGTGACCGAAGCCGCAATCGTCGCGACGAGGAGCACCACGAGGCTCGGCAGGATCGCCACGAGGGCTGTCTGCCTCAGTGCTTCGTTGGGAAAGGCTGCCGTCTGGATCATGACGAGCAGCAGGATGGCCGACGCGACGAGGCCGATCAGGAGTTCGCGCCTGAACCCACGCTGCAGCAGGTCGACGACGGCCGCGACCTGCAGTCCGCACAGGAGGCAGAGCAGGAGTCGCAGGCGCGCATTGGCGGCGAGCTTGAAGACGAGGTGAAAGATCTGGCTCACTCCCGGCCAGGCAAAGATGAGCGAGAGGATCAGCAGCGTGGCGAGGACCAGGAACGACTCGCGCGAACGCCAGTTGCGCGTTCGAATCACGTGCGCAGCCAGGGCGAACCACGCTGCGACACCGAGCGCTCCGGTGAACCCCGTGATCGACTCGGCGGTGGCGGGCCCCCAGGCGTGCTCCAGCGGAATGGCGCCGAAGAATTTCGGCTGTAGCCACGCCATGGTCGAGTACCAGTCGGAGTAATAACCGAAGACGTTCGGCATCATCTGCAGTTCCGCGTAGCGCTTCGAGCGAACGATCGCCTCGACGAGTGGCAGGAGGTACGGCGCCGCGAGCAGGCCGGCCACGGCCATCGCTCCGCCGAGTGCGAGAAGAAAACGGAACGCATCGCGCCGGGTCGGAAACGGCCGTTCGACGGCGACGATCCACCCCGTCAGCAGGACTGCGATGAAGAATGTGTGAGACGCCGTTTCCGGATGTCCGCCGAACAGCATCACGGTCCAGGTGATGGAAGCGAACAGGAAGCGCCGCCAGGTCAGACGTTCCGCGAGCAGGTCGATGGCATAGAGCACTGCCGGCACGAGGCAGGCGGAGGTAATCAGAGGGAAGTGCAACCAGACCACGACGAACGAGCAGAAGCCGAACGTGATTGCGCCGAAGGCGCTGGCCAGGTCCGAGTAGCCGCGTCGCCGGCAGAGCAGCCAGGTGAACGAGAGAGCAGCGAGGATTTTCCACGCTGCTTCTGCCGCGAACGAGAAACGAAATGGCAGGGGCAGGGCAAGCAGGCGCAGGGGAGAGAACGCGGAGCTCTGCGCATTGGCGAGCAGGGGATAGCCCGACCCCGACATCGAGTTCCAGAGAGGGACATGGCCGGCGCGCCAGCTCTCGCGCACCTGATTGGCCCATGGTGCGAGCTGGAGCACGAGGTCGTTGAGATCGCGATTCGCCGCCGTAACCGGGTGCCCGGTATAAACCCACGGAGGCATCGTCTCGATGAAATCGGCGGGCAGGTTCACCACGTCGCGCGTGAGCGGCTGGAACAGATAAATCAGCACCAGCGCGTAGAACAGGGCACCGATCTTCCACGGGAACTCCACCTGCGCGCGACGGGCGAGGTAGAGAGCGGCGAAATAGACCGCCGCGACGTAGATCCACGCCACGTTCAACACGGTCGCGGATGATACGTCAGGAGAGCTGTTGGCTGTTGGCTGTTGGCTTTTGGGGAAAGCGGAGGGTCAGCTGTGGATATGGGCTGTTGGCTCTTGGGAAAGGCAGAGAGTCGGCTGTGAGCTGTGGGCTCTTAGGAAAGGCAGGCGCTCGACTGTTGCAGGCCGCCCCCCGCTTTTCCCAGCAGCCAACAGCCAACAGCCAGTCACCTAATTCTGCGTTTCGCCCGTCACACCCAGAATGAACGCGTCGATCCGTTGGCCGACGACGTTGTAGAACTGTTCTCCGAACGAGGGGATCGATGCGGTCGGTTCGTCGAGGAAGATGCGCTCGACGCGGAACAGCGGCACGAACATCGTGGCGAAGCCGATGTCGGGTGGATCGTTCCGGGCGACCTGGCGCATCCAGTCCTCGAACGAATCGAGGTTGATCGCACGCAACGTCGCGCCTGCGGGAGTCACCGACTTGAGGATCCCGATGAATTTTTCCTTCGGGTTCACCAGGTTCATGAGGACCAGCGAGTTGTCTTCGAATCCTTCGATCATGATTGGCTCGGCACGTCGATCTTCTCGGAAAGTTCGATGAGCACGCCATTGCCTGCGGAAGGGTGCAGAAACGCCACCCTGCAGCCGTGCGCGCCGGAAACCGGATGCTCGTTGATGAGCCGGTAGCCCGCGGCCTTCAATCGTTCGAGATGCTCCTCGATGTTGTCGACCCGAAAACAGAGGTGGTGAATCCCCTCGCCCCGTTTTTCGATGTATTTCGCCACCGGCGAGTCGGGGCTCGTCGGCTCCAGCAACTCGAGAGTGGAGTCGCCCACCGGGAGGAACGCAGTCTTCACCTTCTGCGTCTCCACGATTTCTTCATGTTCCACTTCGAGCCCCAGCGCCTGGTAGATGGAGGAGTTGCTGATGGATCGAACTGCGATTCCGATGTGATCGAGGACAGGCCGGTTCATCGGCCTAGTGTAGGGCATGGGTTGCGGCGGACGGGACGGGCTGGCTATGCTCGATCCCGTGACTGACCTCCGCATCACCGAGATCTTCTACTCCATCCAGGGCGAGTCGTCGCACGCAGGCCGCCCCTGCGTCTTCGTGCGGCTGACCGGATGCAACCTTCGCTGCCGCTGGTGTGACTCGGCGTACACGTTCACAGGTGGCGAGAAGGTGACGCTCGACGCCATCCTCGAGCGCGTGCGATCGTTCGGCTGCAACCTGGTCGAAGTCACCGGCGGTGAACCGCTGGCGCAGGCCGAATCCCTCACGTTGATCAAGCGCCTTCTCGACGACGGCTTCGAAGTGCTGATCGAAACGTCAGGCTCCATCGACGTTGCGCCCGTCGATCGCCGCGCAAAGCTGATCCTCGACGTGAAGTGCCCGGGGTCCGGCGAAGCGGAAAAGAATCGCTGGTCCAACCTCGACATCCTCCACCCGCACGATGAGATCAAGTTCGTCATCGCCGATCGAGCCGACTACGAATTTGCCCGCGATCTGATCCAGGCCCGCAACCTGAGCCGATGGACAGTCCTCCTGTCCGCCGTCTACGGCGAACTCCCGATGAAGGACCTGGCTGAATGGATGCTCAGCGACCATGTGCCTGCGCGCCTGCAGACGCAGTTGCACAAGCACATCTGGGGGGCCGGAGTTGTGGGGGTGTGACGGGGGACGGAATGTTGAATGTTGAATGTTGAATGCTGAATGAGGCGTGTCCGCCCGGCGGTCCAGGTTCGTTCTCAATTCAACATTCAGCATTCAACATTCAACATTTCGTACGTACTTCGTCGGATCAACGACGCCCGCTTCCTCAAACCCTCTTCTCCGCAGGATGCAGGAGTCGCAGTGGCCACAGGCCAGGCCGGTTTCCGACGGGTCGTAGCAGGAGTGGGTGAGGGAGTAGTCGACTCCCAGTTCGACGCCTCGCCGGATGATGTCGCTCTTTGACATCGTCACCAGGGGCGCGACGAGGCGGGGAGTCCCGTGTTCGATCCCGCTGCGCGTTCCCTGCAGCATCACCTGCTGGAACGCATCGAGAAATTCGGGGCGGCAATCGGGGTAACCGCTGTAGTCGATGGCATTGACGCCGAGCCAGATCTCATCGGCTTCGCGCGCTTCTGCGAACCCGAGCGCGAGCGCGAGGAAGATCGTGTTGCGCGCGGGAACGTAAGTGATGGGAATGCCAGGGGCGTCGGCCGCATCTTTCGGCACGTCGATGTCGGCCGTGAGTGCGCTCGCACCGAAGACCCGCAGGTCGAGCGGATAGAGCACATGCTCGACCGCTCCGATCGCCGCTGCCACGCGCCGGGCTGCCTCCAGCTCGATCCCGTGCCGTTGCCCGTAGACGAACGAGATTGCGTGGCAGTCCCGTCCCTGAGAACGGGCAATGGCCAGCACAGTGGCAGAGTCGAGCCCCCCGCTGAGGAGAATGACGGCTTTCATTTGCAGCATGGTACGGGCGATGGCTGTTGGCTGTTGGCTCTTGGCTGTTGGGAAAAGCCACCCGGCAGCCCTGCCCCTCCGAACAGCCAACACCCAACAGCCAACAGCCAATCCAGAAACGATACACTTCACCGCCATGTCCGAACTGAACGTCTACGAAGTCCTCAATCGCAAGCGTCGCGGTGCGCCTCTCGAGTCGCGCGAGATCGATACATTCATCGACCTATACACGAAAGGGGCGATTCCCGACTATCAGATGAGCGCTCTGCTGATGGCCGTGGCGATCAATGGAATGACGGCTGCGGAGATGGCGACGCTCACGCAGTCGATGCTTCGCTCAGGCGATCAATGGCGCATGCGCGAGCACTACGACTTCATCGCCGACAAGCACTCGACCGGCGGCGTCGGCGACAAGGTCTCGCTGGTGCTCTCTCCGTGGGTCGCTGCCTGCGGCGTGAAGATCGGAATGCTCTCCGGCCGCGGTCTCGGGCACACGGGAGGGACTCTCGACAAGCTCGAGGCAATCCCGGGGTTCAACGCCCGGCTCTCGCGCGAACAGTTCGACCAGGCCATTGCCGACGCGCTCTGCGTCATCTCCACGTCGACCGAAGGAATCGCGCCAGCAGACAAGAAGATCTATGCGCTGCGCGATGTCACCGGCACGGTCGAATCGCTGCCTCTCATCACCGCGTCGATCATGTCGAAAAAGCTGGCGATGGGCGCTTCCGCGCTGATCCTCGACGTCAAGACCGGCAGCGGCGCATTCATGCGTGTCTACCAGGACTCGAAGGCCCTCGCGCTCAGCCTCATCGCGGCAGCAGAAGGAAGCGGCACGCGCGTCGAGGCCGTCATCACCGACATGGATCGTCCCCTCGGCATCGCCGCGGGCAACGCGAACGAAATCATCGAAACGTTCGAGGTCCTCAAGGGCAGGGGCCCGGCCGACGTCGAAGAAGTGACGCGCGTGCAGGCCGAGGCGATCCTTGTGATGTCGGGGCGTTTCGACTCGGCGTCAGCGAACGCGAAGCTCGCCGAAACTCTGAAGTCGGGGGCAGCGCTCGAGCAGGCCCGCAAGTGGCTGGTCGCCCAGGGTGGCGATCCTGCAGTTGTCGATGACTATTCGCTTCTCGCGCAACCGAGCGAAACGCTCGAGGTCCTCGCGCCTCGCAGCGGTTTCGTCACGAAGATCGATACCTATCAGGCAGGCATGTTCACCGTCGACCTCGGCGCAGGACGCCGCAAGGCCGACGACGTCATCGACTACGCCGCCGGGGTGATGTTCGACCGCCGGACCGGCGACGAAGTGAAGGCCGGCGAGCCGATCGCACGCATCCAGCTCGGCAAGCGCCCCGCTGACCACGACGAACTCCGCCAGCGCCTCCTCGCCTTCTACGAATTCGGCGACGACCAGCCGGAGGCGAGACCACTGGTGCATGAGACGCTGAGGTGAGGCTGGCTGTTGGCTCTTGGCTGTTGGCTGTTGGGAAAAGCGAAACACTGGCCAGCCTTTCCCAACAGCTAAGAGCCAAGAGCCAACAGCCAGCCTTTCCCAACAGCCAACAGCCAACAGCCAACAGCCCGCATCGACGTATGATCCGCCCATGACCAAACGAAGAGCCATCGTCATCGTCTGTGACTCGCTGGGAGTGGGGGAGTTGCCCGACGCGAAGGAGTTCGGGGACGAGGGGTCGAACACGCTGGGACATGTCCTGGAGGCCGAACATCCTTCGCTGCCGAACCTCGCGCGTCTCGGGTTGCTGCACACGCTTCCCCAGCCCGCGTCGGACCAGAACCCGGTTGCTGCCTTCGGCCGCATGAACGAAGTGAGCGCGGGGAAGGACACGACGACCGGTCACTGGGAAATGATGGGGCTGATCGTGACCGATCCTTTCCGCACCTACCCGGACGGTTTCCCCGTGGAGATCATCCGCGAGTACGAGAAGCGCATCGGCCGCAGGACCCTCGGCAATACCCCCGCTTCGGGAACGGTGATTCTCGACGAACTCGGGGAAGAGCACATGCGCACCGGTTCCCCGATCGTCTACACCTCGGGCGACTCGGTGTTTCAGGTTGCGGCGCATGAAGAGGTCATTCCGATCGAGGAACTCTGGCGAATCTGCAGCGTGGCCCGTGAACTGATGCGCGGTGAACACAACATCGGCCGGATCATCGCCCGCCCCTTTCTCGGTCCCGGCAAGGGGCAGTTCAAGAGGACGGCGAACCGGCGCGACTTCTCCGTCAAGCCGACGGGCGAGACCGTCCTCGAGCGCGCGGTCAAGGCGGGCCGCCAGGTTATCGGTCTCGGCAAGATCGCGGATATCTTCGACCGGATCGGAATCAGCGAGGAGATCCGCACAGAGTCGAACTCGGACGGAATGAAGAAGACCATCGATCTGGTGCGGGAGTCCGATGCGGACCTCATCTTCACCAACCTCGTCGACTTCGACTCGAAGTACGGCCATCGCAACGACGCGCACGGTTATGCGAAGGCGCTCGTGACGTTCGATGGCGAGATGCAGGGACTGCTGGACGCGCTGCGTCCGGATGACCTGGTCTTCATCACCGCCGATCACGGTTGCGATCCGACCGACGTGTCGACCGACCACACGCGCGAATATGTGCCGATGGTGATTGCCGGACGGGCGATCTCCGCGGGGAAGCCGCTCGGGACACGATCCACGTTCGCGGATCTGGGAGCTACCGTGGCGGAGATGCTGGGGCTATCAGGCGAAGGAATGCAGGGGACGAGCGTCCTCACACAACTCGGGGTGAAACGATGATGCGACGCAACCTGTTCGTGGCTGTTCTCATGCTCGCCTGGAACGTTCGGGCAGAAGTCCCGGCCGAGAAGGTGAGGATCGATGCGATGGTCGTCGACCGTGTCGTCGAACTGAGCAAGCGAAGCATTCCGGAAGATCTGCTGCGCCGGCTGGTCACAGAAGATCTGGAGATGCTGCGAGGCAGCCGCCGTGATGGTGGCTATGACTATGCGTACTACGACCGTTACGAAGCACAGCGGCACAGCGAGTCGTTCTCGATTCGTCCGGCGAAGGATGCCGATCATCTCGAAGAGGCGAAGGTTTCGCGGTCCTACGTCTTCCGCCTGATCATGGCGGTCCCGGCGCGCCGCCTGCTGGTGACGAAGAACAGGAAGATCTGGATTGATCGCGTCGAACTCGAGTACATCGCGCAGGGGTCGAGCGATCAGAAGAGGCAGACCTTCGAGATCAGGCAATGGATCGAGCCGGGAGAATCGCGCACTGTGGAGTTGCCGGTCATTCCGACGCAGGCCACGGCGCGCGTCTTTGCCAGAACGGACCCGGAGTCGGGGTACGGAAACCTGACCCTCACGCTGATCGAAGCGCGGATCATCGACGACGTGAAGAGTCCCTATGCTGCGGCCACGGCCAGCACGAAGAACCTCCTCCGCCTGATCGAGGCCGGCAAGGCCGGACCGATCCGGTCGGGTGCTGTGGAGTTGCGTAACCTCCTGTCCGGCCCGGCAACCACTGTGGAAGTCGTGACTGTGCCGCGCGAGGCGGAGGTGACTCCGATCCCCGACGATCTGCACCGGCAGATCCAGGCGATCGAGGATCTGCTGACCGGCACCGACGCGGAGCGACGCGAGGCACTGGAACGCCTGCATCAACTGGAACGCCGGCTCAGGCCACGTTGAGCCAGCCTGCTCGGTCCTTACCGCTATAAGTTATTAGCGGTTTGACCAACCACGACCGCTCGCGTACAATGCGTATCCCTTCTTCTGTTCCACCCTCTATCCGAAAGGAGCCTCGCTTTGTCTGCAGTGAAATCAACGTCGTTCAAGGTTGGGGACAAAATAGTCTATCCAAACCATGGTGTGACCGTGATCGAACAGATCGGTGAAAACCCGGTCATGGGCACCGCGGACACCTACTTTCACCTGAGGCTGCTGGCGAACAATTCGCGCCTGATGGTGCCGATCCACAATATCGATCGTGTCGGCCTTCGCCGACTCTACCAGCAGAAAGAAATCAAGGGACTGATCAGCCTGATCGAGGAACGTACCATCAAGTCGCACACCGACTGGAAGGGCCGTTACCGCGAGAATCTCGAGAGAATGAAGACCGGCCGCCTCGAAGACGTCGCAGAGGTTCTCAAGAACCTCAACGAGGTCTCCAAGAAGAAGAGCCTGTCATTCCGCGAGAAGAAGATGTACGACCGGGCCAAGTACCTGATCGTGTCAGAAGTCGCGATCGTCAAGGAAATCCCTGAGCCGGAAGCGGAGATGCTCATCGAGCAGTCACTCGAGAAATCTCTGGCAGTAGTCGTCGGTCACTGATTCGTACGCCAGCACTCCCCCAAAGCGCCACCGCAAGGTGGCGCTTTCTTTTTTCTGGACCGCGGGGTTTTCAGTGGCGAGGATTCCCTGTCCTCGGTCGCCGCGAAGGAACTCCCAGTGTTTAGGCGGGTAGGCTGACTGAAGGCTCTTGAGCTCCGAGGGCACTTCGATCTCCCTTCTCCCCGTGGGAGAAGGTGGCGCCGCAGCGCCGGATGAGGGGATACGCGAATGTAGATTGTCGACCCGCGGTGCACGCGGGGACGGTGCAATGCGCGGTTAGTCTCCGTGAGAATCAAGGACTCTGCTGGATTCTGAATCTCTCCGATGGATTCAACTTACGTTCGCGCCACCCCTCATCCGGCGCGCGGCGCCACCTTCTCCCGCGGGGAGAAGGGAGGCAGCTTGCACAGTGGCTGCTTCGAAGACCAGTTTCTTACCCGCAGTCGCCGCGAAAAGCGGTTCATTGGCTCAGGACGACGTGGGACGAGTGCTCGAACGCTCAATGTCATCCTGTCACTCTCCTCGATTCACCATTTTTCTGACAACCATCCCCGCGCCGCGCGTGAGAAATGCGGGTTAGAATCCGCGCATGGCCTCTCCCCGTCTCCCCGAGTGGATCCGCGAAAAGAAACTGAACCTCGAGAGTCTGCGTGAAGTGAAGACGCTGCTCCGGGAGAAGTCGCTGCACTCGGTCTGCGAGTCGCTGGCCTGCCCGAATCGCAGCGAGTGCTTTTCGCGCGGTACGGCCACGTTCATGATCCTCGGCGATGTCTGCACGCGCGCCTGCGGGTTCTGCAATGTCACCACCGGAATGCCCTACGCGGCACCGTCCGCTGAAGAACCGCGATCGGTTGCCGAAGCCGCCCGGCGCATGGGGCTGCGGCACATCGTGG
>JBKJVD010000030.1:0-10464 GCA_046590585.1 Thermoanaerobaculia bacterium
ACCGCTCAGCCAACTCTCCCCGAAGGAAAACGCGCTGGGGCTGGCGACGGGACTCGAACCCGCGACCTGCTGATTACAAATCAGCTGCTCTACCAACTGAGCTATGCCAGCGCGAAAACTACTGATTTCAAAGACACAAAGACCCTCTGCGCCAACGTTGCTTCTGGAGAAACTCCGGCGGTTGCCGAGGGACTGCGGGTTATAGCAGAGAGCCAAACGGGACGCAAGTGATGACTTATTCCGGGAGCGGGCTGCCCGCCTCGCCCCCTTGAGACGGCGAACTATACTGGCGCGGTGTTGACGCCGACCTCAGGCAGCGGACGCGCGCGCCATGCCTGGCTGGCGCTCACTCTACTCGCCGTCCTCGCCTTCTCCGGCGACCTCCTCGTTCCCGGCAACAACCTGTACGTGCGTGATATCGCACGCAACTACGTTCCCGAACGGGGTGCGGTCGCTACCGCCCTGCGGGAGGGAGGCCTTCCCTATTGGAACCCGTTCGCCGGCGGTGGCCAGCCGCTTGCCGCAAATCCCGGCTACGCAGCGTTTTACCCGCCGCAGTGGACCCTGCTGTTTCTCTCGCCCGCCCGATCATTCAATCTCCAGATTGTCAGCCATCTGCTCCTCGCCGCAGCCGGAGCGTTCGCACTTCTGGCTTCCTTCGGCGCCCTTCCGCCCGCCTGTGCTCTCGCCGGGCTCACCTACGCCCTCGGCGGCACGATGCTCTCGGCCTCCAATCTGACCCCCGTGCTTCTCTCTCTGGCGTGGTTTCCCTGGGTCGTTTTCTTCGCGAGGCGTCTGTTCGCCTCCCATCGCCTGCGCGATTTCGCGCTGGCTTCCCTCAGCCTCGGGATGCTTCTCCTCATTGCCGACCAGGCCATGATTCTCCAGTGTGGCGCGCTCGTCGGCGTCGTCGCAGTCGAGTACGCCTGGCGATGCCGTTCCAGGGCGAAACTCACCCTCATCCTCGCCGTCCTGATCGTGATGGCCGCATCGCTGGTCGGGGCAGTGCAGATCATTCCCGCTCTCGACTTGAAACGAGACTCGGGTCGAGCGACAGGACTCAGGATGGAGGAGGTGATGACCTGGAGCATGCCTCCGTACCGGCCGCTCGAACTGGTGTTTCCGGGTGCGTTCTCCTCCCTCGACGCCGGTGGGAACATGTATTTCTGGGCTCGGGCACGGTTCGACCGCGCAATGCGGCTGCCCTGGATTTTCAGTTTCTACCCCGGACTGCTCGCCGGGATTCTGATCGTCAGTGGTTTCAGACGCCGCACTCCTGGATGGCGGCTCACCGCGTTCGTCGCCACAATCTCTTTCTTCTTCGCTCTTGGAAGCCGGGGCGGGATCTTTCCGCTGCTTTATGCGGTCGGCGTACGAAGCATCCGTTATCCGGAGAAGTTCTTTCTTCCGGCGATCTTCGCCCTGACGATTTTCGCCGCCCGGACTGCCGATGCGGCGCTCAAGGATTCTTCGGTCCGCCGGACAGTCGGGCGCGTGGCCGCCGGCGTCGCCATGATCTACGCAACGACGCTCATCTTCACGGTAGCGTGGCCGGGAGCAGACAGGCTGTTCGTGAGTGTCTTCGGGCTGGAGCCAGAGGCCGCGGGGTTGCTCGGTATTTTCCGTGCGGCCTGGACGCGAGACACGCTGATCGCCGCACTCCTGTGCATTCCACTCCTCGCAGAGCGCCTCAAGCCGGCACTCCGCATGTCCCTTCTTTTCACGATCGTCCTGGTTGATCTGGGCATTCGCGTTCCGTCGCTGATGCCACGCATCGAACCTCACTACTACGACGATCCGCCTGTGGCGAAGTGGCTTCAGGCCGAACGGCCCCTCGCACGTCTCTACAATGAAGCCGACTGGGCGAGGTACCGGACGCCGCAACCGGCCGTCGCGCCCGAACTCCGGCAGTGGGTGATTCGCAACGGCCTGCTCCCGTCGACACAGCAACTCCGCCACATTCCCGGGATCCTCGAGATCGACGTGGCGCGAATGTACCTCCGCCCGACGCTCGAATTTTCCCAGGCTCATTCGATCGTTTCCTCACGGCGGCCCGACCAGTCCATCACGCTCATGGAGATGGCCGGGGTCACGCACATCGCCACACTCTCAGAGATCCCTCCGGAGGTGCGGTTCGAACCGGCGCTCTACGAGACAGTTGCGCCCGTGGAGATCCGGCGCACGAGGCTACCCGGCCGTTACTACTTCGCCTCGCGCATCCGTCCGCTTGCGACGCAGGGTGAATTCGTGAACGCGCTGTTGCACGAGCCTGCCCTGCAGCGTCGCGAAGTATTCACGGACGTGCCGGCTTTCACCCCAGCGGCTGGAGTCATTCACGCAATCCAGGAACGATGCGACGACATCCAGATGAACGTCGAGACCCCCGGTCCCGCGCTTCTCACGATCGCGGTGACACG
This sequence comes from Thermoanaerobaculia bacterium, assembly GCA_046590585.1. Classification (GTDB taxonomy): domain Bacteria; phylum Acidobacteriota; class Thermoanaerobaculia; order Gp7-AA8; family Gp7-AA8; genus JBKJVD01. Next base: position 2,418 of record JBKJVD010000030.1, read on the forward strand.
GCATAAGTACTGGTCCGCTACCGTGGATGGTCAGACCGCGATGCTGCATCCAGCGAATCTCGCGTTCCAGTCCCTCGTGATTCCACCGGGACGGCACCGCGTCGAACTGCGCTACAGGAATCCTCTCGTTGCACTCTCAGCAATCGTTTCTGCCGCCACGAGTCTCCTGTTCATTTTGTGTGCGCTTCGCTCGCCGTCACTTGCCGCCTCACCTCGTAGCAGAGAACCGCAGCAGCCGTCGCCACATTGAAGGAATCGACGTGTCCCTGCATGGGAATCGTGACGACCCGGTCGCAATGCTCGAGCACATTTCTTCCGACACCCTTCCCCTCATTGCCCATCACGAGCGCAACCTTGCCCTTGAAGTCGATCTTTGCAGGAGCATCACCCTTTGCTGCAGCGGCGTAAACCCAGTAACCGAGTTCCTTGAGGGTATCGATCGATCGCGCAAGGTTGGTCACCTGCGCGACCGCCACCCACTCCGAGGCTCCTGCGGAGGCCTTCACGGCCGCCGGTGTGAGACCGACGCTCTCGTGAATCGGAAGGACGACCAGGTGGACACCGAAACCGTCCGCCACCCTGAGGATCGCTCCCAGATTCTGCGGGTCAGTAATTCCATCGAGGAGCAGAACGAAACTGGTTTCCTCACTGCGGACGACATCGTCGAAGTCTGCATAGGCAGTTTCGCCAACCTCGGCCACGATCCCGTTGTGAACGCCGCCCCCAGCCAGCCGGTTGAGCTGAAGCGGGGGCACCTGCCGGATCGTCACGCCAGCTTCCCGCGCAATCTGGAGGACTTTCTCGAACTTCCCTCCCTGCTCACGCGTGACTGCAATGAATCGGATCCGCCCGGGATGAGAACGCACTGCTTCGAACACGGGATTCAAACCATAAATGACCATCAGTTCCTCGCCAGTTCCCGTGCGACGCGCGCCGCCATCCAGGGCCCTTCATAAATGAAACCGGTATAGCTCTGCACCAGGTCGGCTCCCAATCGCAACTTTTCCTCGACATCGGCAGCGCTGAAAACGCCACCAACGCCAACCAGCGGAAATGCCGGCCCCACAAGTTCTCTCACCTTCGCCAGAACTCTCCCGGAACTGCCCTGCAGCGGACGGCCGGACAGGCCTCCTGCTTCGTGCATTCCCGGCAGACGATCCAGCGTCGTGTTCGTACAGACCATTCCGTCCGCAAGTTTCGTGCAGATCCCGCAAATCTCGGAGAGTTGCGTCTCATCGAGATCGGGCGCGATCTTGACCAGCAGCGGCTGGCGACCGTAGCGCACCGACGACATCGTAGCGAGCAGTTTCTCTAGATGCTCCGGCTTCTGAAGGTCCCGCAGCGCCGGGGTGTTAGGAGAGGAAAGGTTCAGCACCGCCACATCCGCATGCTTCGCGGCAACCTGATAACACGCTGCGTAGTCATCCGCTGCGCCGGCGAGCGGGACGTCGCGGTTCTTTCCCACATTGACGAACAGCGGTGGTTGCAACTCCGACGTTTCGCGCCATTCCTCGATCCGCGAAGCCACCGCATGCGCGCCGTCGTTATTGAAACCCATCCGGTTGATCACCGCCTTCTCCGCGGGATAGCGAAACAGTCGTGGGCGAGGATTCCCCTCCTGGGGCTCGAGCGTCACCGTTCCCACTTCAATGAACCCGAAACCGAGTGCTGCAAGCATCGGCATCAGGCGGGCGTTCTTGTCGAAGCCCGCCGCGATTCCGAACGGCGAGGAAAAGCGCAATCCCCACACCGTCCGGCTCAGCGCGGCATCCGGGCGCGCAGCGCGCTCGATGATCCGCGTGACGATTTCGATCTCCTGCAGTCGCCGCATTGTGTCGACGGCCAGATCGTGTGCCGCTTCCGCATCCAGGCGAAACAGCAGCCTCCGCAACAGGGCGTAGCTCATCCCCCGATCACACCGAGAAGTGCACGCACTCGCTCCAGCGGGGACGTCACCGGAGCAATGCCGGAAGTTTCGCTTCCGCGCTGCAGGAGCGGGATGCTGCGCACCAGTTCAGGACCATGTTCGGCGCCAGTGATGGCGATGCGCATCGGCATGAAAAGGGCCTTCCCCTTCACGCCGGTCGCTGCCTTCAACCTTTCGGTCAGCGCCTTCGACCCCGCTTCATCCAGCGGCGATCCGTTCGCCGCCAGGTCGGCTTCGAGTGTCCGGACGAGCGCGATCACCTCGGGGGCGTACTGCGAATCCGTCTGGAGGAGCGCAGCAGCCCGCGCCGGCTGATAGTCGAAAACGAATGCGAGCGCGTCGGCGAACTGCGGTAATCGCGTGACGCCCTTTTTCACGACGTCGATCGCTTCCACGATCCACGCATGGTTCGCCTCCGTCGCCTCGGAGATCCAGGACGGGAGGAATGGCACCACCGCCGGAACCAGCTCCTCCGAAGGGGAACCGTGGATGTATTGACCATTTACCCAGTCGAACTTCTGAGGATCGAACACTGCCGGCGCCGAATTGACCCGGTCGAGCGAGAACTTTCCGACCGCGTCCGCTCGCGAGAAGATCTCCGCGCCGTCAGGCGAAGACCAGCCGAGCAGCGCAAGGTAGTTGAGCATCGCCTCCGGCAGGTATCCCTCTGCAGCGTACGCCGCGACGGAAGTGGCCCCGTGGCGCTTGGAAAGCTTGGTCCGGTCCTGACCAAGGATCAACGAGACGTGCGCGAAGAGCGGTGTAGCCCACTCGAGCGCACGATAGATCAACACCTGGCGGTGAGTATTCGTCAGATGTTCCTCGGCACGGATGACGTGGCTGATCTCCATGTCGTGATCGTCCACCACCACCGAGAAGTTATAGGTCGGAAGACCGTCCGACCGGACGAGGATGAAATCGCCCAGCGATTCTTTCTTCCAGGTCACCTCGCCGCGGATCAGGTCGTCGATCGTCACGTCAGCGTCAAATGCGGCGCCTTCCTCTTTCGGCACGTGAAACCGGAGAGCGAACGGCGACCACATCGACAATTTCGCCGACACCTGCTGCGGTGAGAGGTGCCAGCACGTCAGGTCGTATTGAGGCGGGCGGCTTTCCGCCTCCGCCACCTTGCGCTTCGCGTCGAGGTCCTGCTCGCTGCAGAAGCATCGATAGGCGTGTCCCGACGCCAGCAGCTGCTGCGCCGCGCGTCCGTAGATTTCAACCCGTTCGGACTGTCGGTACGGATCGTGTGGACCTCCGATGTCGGGTCCCTCGTCCCAGTCGAGACCGAGCCAGCGAAGATCACCGAGGACGAGCTGTTCCGACTCGAGCGTGGAGCGGGCCTGGTCGGTGTCCTCGACTCGCACGATGAAGGTGCCGCCGTGATGACGTGCAAAAAGCCAGTTGAAGATGGCCGTGCGCGCGCCTCCGACGTGGAGGTGGCCTGTGGGAGATGGAGCGAAACGGACGCGGACTGTCATACCACCGCGATTCTATCGCTCGATCTGCCCGCGCGTGGCTGAACCGCGATCACAGAGTCCCGGTTCGAGCCGCAGGAATCTCGATGGCCACGATCGCCATGGCGCAGATTCCCTCCCCGCGTCCGATGAATCCAAGATGGTCCGTCGTCGTGGCCTTGACGTTCACCCGTCCCTCGGGGAGCGAGAGAAGCTGCGCGATCGCGGTTCTCATCGCCTCGCGATGTGGCGCCAGCTTCGGCTTCTGCGCGATGATCGTCACGTCGACGTTGCTGATTTCTCCATCCATCTCGAACACGATCCGCCGTGCTTCGCGCACGAAAATCGTGGAGTCGGATCCTCTCCAGCGTTCGTCTTCGGAGGGAAAGTAGCTCCCGATGTCCCCTGCACCCGCCGCCCCGAGTAACGCGTCGGTGATGGCGTGAAGCACGGCGTCGGCGTCGGAGTGACCCGCGAGACCGCCAGTCTCGGAGATCCGGACTCCTCCGAGAATCAGAGGCCGCGTCTCGTCGAATGGATGGACATCGATCCCCTGGCCGATACGAATCATTCGTCGCTCCATTCATGAAGAAGACGCAACGCGGCGTCCCAATCCTGCGGTTGAGTGATCTTGAAGTTCGTTGCGTCGCCGGGAAGCACGCGCACTTCGAGCCCGAATCTGACCGCCAGCCCCGCTTCGTCCGTTCCGTCCACCCCTTCGAGCGCCGCGCGTTCCAGCAGGCTGCGGAGCAGATCGATCCGAAAGCACTGAGGCGTCTGTGCCGCCATCAGGCGGCTTCGATCGAGCAGCTGGACGATCCGCCCACCCTCCACGACATGAATGGTGTCGTTCACGGGAAGCGCAGGGAGGGAAGCTCCGAACTCCATGGCGGCCTCCAGGAGGCTCGCCACTGTCCGCGATCGAAAGAAGGGTCGCACGGCATCGTGCACCGCAACGACGTCGAACGCTGCTGCCGGCACGGCCTCCAGAGCCAGCGTCACCGATTGCTGTCTCGTCGCGCCACCTGCCACCACCATCACGCGCGGATCGGACGCAAGCGGCGAGAGCTTCAGACCCGCAAGGTGGTCCGCTGCGACAGGCACCACGACCTGCTCAACGCCGGGAACACGGAGAAATCGCTCGACGACCCGTTCGATCACCGGCTTTCCATCGAGTTCGAGGTACTGCTTCGGCGTGGCCCCGCCGAAGCGAGACCCGCTGCCTGCGGATGGAATGATGATCAGGACGCGCATGAAGCAGATGGCGCGGAACGGAACCTGGCTGCGATCCCGCTCGTGTTTCACGCCGTGAACCTGCCGAGGTCTGCTAGACAGCCATGATGTCCTGCTCTTTGTGCTTGAGCAGGGCACCGACTTCGTCGATGTGTTTGTCGGTCGTCTTCTGGATCTCATCGAGGCCGCGCTTCTCGTCGTCCTCGGAGATCTCGCTGTTCTTGAGCATCTTCTTGAGCTTGTCGTTGCCGTCGCGCCGAACCTGGCGGATCGCGGTGCGGGAGTCCTCCGTCATCGCGTGCGCACGCTTGACCAGGTCCTTGCGCCGGTCTTCGGTCAGGGTGGGAATCGGAATCCGGATCAACTTGCCGTCGCTGGTCGGATTCAATCCGAGTTCCGACGTCCTGATGGCCTTCTCGATCACGGCGAGCATCGACTTGTCCCACGGCTCGGCGACGATCATGGAAGCATCAGGGATCTTGAGGCTCGCAACCTGGGCGAGCTGCGTTGGGGTTCCGTAATAATCAACCATGACCCCATCCAGCATCGCCGCATTGGCGCGCCCTGTGCGCAACGTCTTGAAGTCGCGATGAAGCGCGTCGATGGCGCCCTGCATACGGTGCTGAACATCCTTGATGACATCCTGAATCATCTTTCTCTCCAGTCCTCGAAACGCGGTTTCAGGCCGGCAGATCGTCCGAGACGATCGAGCCGACGTCGTCACCAGTCAGGGCGCGGCGGATGTTGCCCTTCTCGCGCAACGAGAAGATATAGATTGGAATGTTGCTGCCACGGGCCAGGTCGATTGCTGCTGCGTCCATCACCTGAAGACGCTCCGCAAGAACGCGCTGGTAGGTCACATGAGTGAGTCTGACGGCCGTTGGGTCCTTCTCCGGGTCGGCGGTGTAGATGCCGTCCACCTTCGTAGCCTTGAAGATGATGTCGCACTTGAGTTCCGCGGCCCGGAGGGCGGCTGCAGAGTCGGTGGTGAAGAACGGGTTTCCGGTTCCGGCGGCGCAGATCACGACACGTCCCTTCTCGAGATGCCGCACAGCGCGGCGCCGGATGAACGGCTCGGCGACTTCTGCCATGGTGATCGCTGAAGTGACCCGGGTGTTGACACCCCGGCGTTCGAGCGCATCCTGGAGAGCCAGCGCATTGATGACCGTAGCGAGCATTCCCATGTGATCGCCGGCGACGCGATCGATTCCCTCGGTCGCCGCGGTGACGCCTCGAAAGATGTTCCCGCCTCCGATCACGATGGCCAGTTCGACGCCGAGTTCCTGAACTTCCTTGATCTCGTCCGCGATGTTGGCCAGTGTCTCCGGATCGATGCCGTTGCGGCGTCCTCCCATGAGTGCTTCGCCTGAGAGCTTGAGGAGAATCCGCTTGTACTTGGGTTCGGGCATGGCGAGCGGTTTATATCACGAGGCTCGCGCCATAGAAGGCGGCGACGCGCAAGAAGAACAAAGGGCGGCCCTTGAGGGGCCGCCCTGACTTCGTGACTCCGACGCAGCCGCTTACTTCATGTACGACGCGACTTCCGCAGCGAAGTCATCGCTCTTCTTTTCGATCCCTTCGCCGAGCTTAAAGCGCGTGAACCGGGTCACCGTGTACTCGCAACCCGCTTCTTTCGCACGCCCTGCGACGTACTGCGAAACCGTAGCCTTGTCGTCACGGATGTACGGCTGTTCGAGCAGGCACGCTTCGCCGTAGAACTTCTCCATCTTGCCGGCGACCATCTTCTCGGCGATGTTCTCCGGCTTGCCGGACTTCACCGCGGCATCACGGGCGATCTCGCGTTCCGTGTCGAGGTCCTTCTGGGTCACATCGTCACGACTCAGGAATCGCGGCTCGGCAGCGGCAATGTGCATCGCCACGTCGCGGGCCACCTCTTCCATCGATGGGTTCTTTGCTCCGCTCGTGGCAACGAGTTCGACCATCACGCCGATCTTTCCGCCGCCGTGAATGTAGGTTCCGAGAGCGGAATTGCCGGCCGTCTCGTAGCGCGTGAAGCGTCGAACGGTGATGTTCTCCTTGATGGACGCGACCATGGTGGAGACCTTCTGGGCAACGGTCAGCTGCTCCGGATCGCCGGGCCACTGCTCGGTGAGAAATGCGTCGACTGAATCGGCCTTGCTCTGCCCGAGGACCTTCGCCACTTCACCGGCGAACGCCTTGAACTGATCGTTCCGGCCAACGAAGTCAGTCTCGCAATTCACTTCCACGAGCACGCCGACGTTGTTCTCCACGTGGGACTGCACGGCACCTTCGGCGGTCACGCGACCGGCCTTCTTGCCTGCTGCAGACAAACCTTTCTTGCGAAGGACCTTGATGGCCTCTTCCATATTGCCATCTGCTTCGGTCAGCGCGGCCTTCGTGTCCATCATGCCGGCGCCGGTCTGCTCGCGCAGTTCCTTGACCATCTGTGCGGTGATCTGTGTCATCTGTTTCTCCTCGATGGGCGGGCGCGCCCGAGCGGGGCGCCCAGTGCACCGGCAGCCTCACGGCGGCGCTGCACGCACCATGCGAAAGGCGCGCGACCGTGAAGGTCGCGCGCCCGGTCAGTGTCAAAAGTCGGAAAGTCAGACCGCGGGAGCGGTCGCCATCGGCTCAGAAGCGGCTTCGGGTACGGAGACAGCCGCATTGCCCATCGGCTGCTGCTCGCCCTTGTCCTCGGCACCAATGTATCGCTCGTCCGCGAGGTTGTAGCCCTCGAGAACTGAATCGGCGATCTTCTGCGTGAACAGACGGATCGCGCGAATGGCGTCGTCGTTTCCCGGAATGACATGGTTGATGTCCTCCGGATCGCAGTTGGTGTCGACGATCGCAACGACCGGGATACCGAGTTTCTTCGCTTCCTTGACCGCGATGTATTCCTTCTTCGGATCGATCACAAACAGTGCGTCCGGAAGGCCGTCCATCTCGCGGATACCGATCAGGTTCTTCTGGAGCTTGTCGCGCTCTTCGGTCATCAGCGCGCGCTCCTTCTTCGAGAGTTCCTTATCAGCGTCGTTAAGGGTTCCCTCGAGTTCTTTGAGTCGCTCAATCGACTTCCGAACGGTCGTGAAGTTCGTGAGCGTGCCACCCAGCCAGCGACTGTTCACGTAGAACATGCCGCAGCGGTTTGCCTCTTCGAGAATTGCGTCCTGTGCCTGGCGCTTGGTGCCGACAAACAGGATGCGTTTCCCCTGGGAAGAGAGATCGGAAATGAATGCCGAGGCTTCCTTAAAGAGCTTGAGCGTCTTCTGCAGGTCAATGATGTAGATCCCGTTGCGCTTTCCGAAGATGTACTTCTTCATCTTCGGGTTCCAGCGCTTGGTCTGATGACCGAAGTGAACGCCAGCCTCCAAAAGCTCTTTCATCGTAATAGAGACCGCCAAGAGAACCCTCCTTCAACGTACACGTTGCGTGGATTTAGACTTCTGCC
>JBKJVD010000168.1:0-14106 GCA_046590585.1 Thermoanaerobaculia bacterium
CTGCCATTCGAAGGCCTGTCCGATGCCACCGCCGCTCCGCTCATTCAGCTCGCCGAGAAACTCGGCTCCTTCGCTGCCCAGGTCGTGAACGGCCCGCTGCTGCGGACCGCCGTGGAACTGTGGGGGATCGATGAGAAGCTCACCAAGATCCTCTCGCTCGCAGCGCTCAAGGGAGTCCTGGCGCCGCGGCTGGCGGAGACGGTCAACTACGTCAACGCAGAACAGATGGCCCAGGGGCGCGGCATCGCCGTCAGTTCGACAGTCCATCCGACGCCGGTCGATTACTCCAACCTCATCACCTTCCGCGTCTCGACGGCCACCGAGGAGTTCTGCGTTTCCGGGACGGTCTTCAGCGAGCGGATCGCCCGCATCGTGTCGGTGAACAATTTTCGCGTGGAGTTCAAGCCGGAAGGCCACCACATCTACATCATCAATAAGGACGTCCCGGGTGTCGTGGGCAAAGTCGGCTCACTGCTTGGTGACCGCGAGATCAACATCGCCGAATACAACCTCGCACGAAACGCCAGCGGCGGAAAGGCGATGGCCATCATCACGATCGACTCCCGCCTCGACACCGAGACGCTGAATTTCCTGCGCTCCTTCCGTGAAATTGAGGAAGCGAAGCTGGTGTCGATGTAGGTGGGATTCGCGCGAAGTCTCGCGCAATTCAGAACGCAGAAGCGGCACGTCATCCTGAAGCCGGCGTAGCGCGGCGAAGGAACTCGAGATGCGAGGCCGTGAATCTGCGGCCGCGAATTTCGCCGCGATTCGAACGCAGCCGCGCAACCGGCCACGATGTTCCAACTGCGCCGCGCGTTCGAGAGAGGGCAGTGCGCTGCGGCGCACGACGGGCGGGGACGCCCGCCAGCCGCTCACTCTGTGGTAACTTTCAGCTCGATGCATTCCCGCGATCTCGGCAATACCGGCATCAAGGTGAGCGCCATCGGTTTCGGCGCATGGGCCATTGGCGGCGCGGCTGCTGCGTCCGGAACTCCTCTCGGCTGGGGGAAGACGAACGACGACGATTCTCTCGCCGCAATTCGGCGTGCGCGCGACCTTGGCGTCACCTTCTTCGACACCGCGGACAGTTACGGTTTCGGCCGCAGTGAATCTCTACTCGGGATCGTGCTCTCCGGGAAGCGCGAGAACTCCGTCATCGCCACGAAGTACGGCATCTTCAAGGCCGCCGATGGCGCGCTGAAGAAGGACTTTTCGCAACGGCACATCTTTCACGCCGTCGACGGTTCACTCAAGCGCCTGCGCACCGACTACATCGATCTCTACCAGGCCCACAACCCGACCATTGGCGAACTGCTTCGCGGTGAGATCCAGGAAGCGATGGGACTGCTGCAGGACCAGGGGAAAATCCGCTACTGGGGCGTCTCGATCGCGTCACCCGAAGACGGCATTGAAATCATCCGCCGCGGCTGGGCTCACGCGCTGCAGGTGAACTACAGCATCCTCAATCAGGCTCCCGCCGACCAACTCTTCGCGCTCGCAAAGGAGAAGGGCTACGGAATCATCGCCCGCGTCCCTCTCGCGTCGGGCCTCCTGACCGGGAAGTTCCGCTCGGATTCAACCTTCCCTCCCGACGACGTCCGCCAGAACTTCCTGACGAAGCGGCGCATCGAAGAGGCGATCGAGCGGGTCGACGAAGCGAAGTCGATCATCGGCGGCAACGCCCGCAACCTCACCGAAGGAGCGCTGCGGTTCGTGCTCGCGAGCGACGCGGTATCGACCACCATCCCGGGAGCACGCAACGCCCGCCAGGCCGAGGCGAACGCAGCCGCCGAAGACGGAAGGTTACCGGCCGAAGTGGTGGAGAAACTCCGCGCGCGACTGGGCGACTACAACTTTTATCAGCGGCATTCGATTCGGGTGTGACGGTACGACCGTTCCTCGGAGTTCCTCGGGGTTCCTCGGTTCCTCGGGGAAGATGGGCTCGAGTCGTTCCGTCGGTCTTCCCAGTGCCAACACTCGCCCGCTCGACGCAACTCTCCGAGTCTGCCCCCCGAGGAACCGAGGAACTCCGAGGAACCCCGAGGAACCGTTTTGAACAACCATCCACGGAACATCATCGACTCCGGTAATGTTATCTACCTGCTATGGCGTCACGCACAATCTCGATTCGCGGGGCTCGGACACATAACCTCAAGAACGTCACGGTCGACATTCCTCAGCGGCAGTTGACTGTGATCACCGGGCCGTCCGGTTCGGGGAAGTCTTCGCTCGCCTTCAACACGCTCTACGCGGAGGGGCAACGGCGCTTCGTGGAGTCGATGTCGACGTATGTCCGTCAGTTCCTCGAGCGGATCGAGCGTCCGGACGTCGATGAGATCGAGGGGATTCTTCCGGCGATTTCCATCGAGCAGAAGAACTCGGTCAAGAACGCCCGCTCCACTGTTTCGACCGCCACGGAGCTCGCCGACCACATCCGTCTCTTCATGACGTACACGGGCGAGACGTGGTGTCCTGACTGTGGCGACCGCGTCCGCAAGGAGACTCCGGAGTCGATCACCGCCGAGATTCTCGCAACTCTCGGTGGGAAGCGCGCTGTCGTGCTCGCGCCGATCTTTTTCGAAGCCGAGAATCGCGAGGAAGTACTCAAGCAGCTCGCCAAGGCGGGGTTCTATCGCGTCTGGGTCGAGGGTGAAGTGCGCGATCTCAACGATCTCGACACCAGCCAGTGGACGTCGTTCGAACTCGTCATCAATCGCCTCAAGGTGAACGGAGATAAGGGCCCCCAGATCACCGAGGCAATCGAGCAGGCGTTCGAAATCTCCAAGGGAACGGTCAACATTCTCGAAGAGGCCGGCGAGGGCTGGCTCAGTCACCGCTTCACGTCGAGGTTCGCGTGCAATCGATGCGGCACTGAGTTCATCGAACCGACCCCGCATCTCTTCTCGTTCAATTCGCCGCTCGGCGCCTGCACACCGTGTCAGGGCTACGGCCGCATCATCGGCATCGACATGGAGAAGGTGATTCCGAATCGGGACCTCCGTCTCGACGAGCGGCCGATCGCGCCCTGGAACTCGCCCGGATACGAAGACAGCTACGACGACCTGGCGAAGGCTTCGAAGAAATACGGACTGCGCCTGGATGTCCCCATCAGCAAGCTCTCCCCGGAAGAGTGGGAAGTGCTCAACACCGGCCGCGGAAAGTGGTACGGCATCAAGGGCTTCTTCGACTGGCTCGAGACCAAGAAGTATAAGATTCACGTGCGCGTGAAACTGGCGAAGTATCGGAGTTACGAGCCGTGTCCGCACTGCCATGGTTCACGCCTCAAGAGCGCTGCGTCCAACGTTCGTTTTCGCGACCTCGGCATCGCCGACCTCTTCGGGATGGATGTGAAGACCGCGCGACGCTTCTGGGAGTTTCTCGCGCTGTCGAAACAGGAAGAGTCGATTGCGGGACACCTCCGCCGCGAGATCGTGAATCGCCTCGTGTACCTCGATGAAGTCGGGCTTTCGTACCTGACGCTCGAGCGACAGACGCGGACGCTCTCCGGCGGGGAATCGCAACGGATCAATCTCGCTGCGGCACTGGGCAGTTCATTGACCGAGACGCTCTACGTCATCGATGAGCCGACGGTCGGATTGCATGCGCGCGACAGCGAGCGTCTCCTCACCGTATTGCGGCGTCTCAAGAATGCCGGCAACACAGTGGTCGTCGTCGAGCACGATCCGACGATCATTGCCGGCGCTGATCACACGCTCGAACTCGGTCCGGGGGCCGGCGAGTACGGCGGCCAGCTGACGTACGAAGGTCCGCCGCGGGTACAGAGCGATGCACTCGTCTCGCTGGCAGGCGACGATCCGGTGAATGACACGAGCGGAAGCATCACGATCAAAGGCGCGCGTGAGCACAACCTGAAGAATGTCGACGTGTCGTTCCCGCTGGGACGTTTCGTCGCGGTCACCGGCGTTTCCGGATCGGGCAAATCGACGCTCATCCGCAACTGCCTGTTCAATCGTTATCAGCGCGATGTTCGCGGCATGAGTGGGCTGGAGACCGGGAAGGTGGACGAGATTCTCGGCACCGACAAAATCTACGACATGACGTTCGTCGATCAATCTCCGATCGGTCGTTCCAGTCGCTCGAATCCCGCGACTTACGTGAAGGCGTGGGACGAAATCCGCAAGCTGATGTCCGAGACGACGAGCGCGAAACTCAACGGCGTGACTGCCGGCATGTTCTCGTTCAACACAACTGGCGGACGCTGCGACGCATGCGAAGGGGCCGGCACGGTCACGATCGACATGCAGTTTCTGGCGGACGTGGAAGTCATCTGCGAGAAGTGCAGCGGGAAACGCTTCGGCGAGCAGGTTCTCAAGGTGCGCTACAAGGGCAAGGACGTCGATGCGATCCTCAAGCTCACCGTAGACGAAGCGATGCGCTTCTTCATCGACAAGCGGGCCATCGTCAAACGTCTCGATGCGCTTCGTTCCGTCGGTCTCGGCTACCTCCGCCTCGGGCAGTCGACGCAGTCGCTTTCCGGCGGCGAAGCGCAGCGCCTCAAACTCGCCTCGTTCCTCGCAGAGTCGACGAAGACCAGCGACAAGCCGCGACTCTTCCTCTTCGACGAACCGACTACCGGCCTGCACGCCACCGACATCCGCCAGTTGCTCCGAACGTTCCGCGACCTGATCGATCGAGGAAATTCGGTCCTCGTGATCGAGCACAACATCCAGCTGATCGAAGCCTCCGACTGGGTCATCGACATCGGTCCGGAAGGCGGCGATGGCGGCGGAGAAGTGGTCGCCGTTGGAACACCAGCTGAAATCGCCGCAAGCCCGCGGTCGATCACCGGCCGGTATCTGCGCGCTGCGGTGCCGCAAAACGCTTAGGGGGCGCGGACGACCGCGGTCCAGAGGCCGTTGGACGACCCCGTCCGACGGTTGAGGGCGTCGAGCCCTCGACTGCTCTGTCGCAAATCAGGTCGGCGGCATTTGGCGCGCCGCGAACCAAACGCCCTCGCGAGTATTCACAGGGCAGTCGTGCGCTCGACGCGCCCGACCGTCGGACGGGGTCGTCCAACGGCCTCTCAGTTCCAGCGATCGTCGCTCCTTCCACCGATTCAAAAATTCACCCACTGGAACCCCGGAAGCAACTTCCACCACAAAGGGCACAGCCTTTCGACTGTGCCCTTTGATGTTCATGTCGCTGACTCTACTTGGCGCTTGCGCGTTCCTTCCGCGTGGCAGCTGGGCTGGCGGGTGCGTCTTCGCCACCTTCGAGCACAACCAGGGCCGGAACCCCGATGCCGAGGGCGAGACGGACCTTGCGTTCGATTTCGGCGAGCAGGTCGGGATTGTCCGTGAGGAACTGCTTCGAATTCTCGCGTCCCTGGCCGAGGCGTACGTCACCGTACGAAAACCAGGAACCTGACTTCTCGACGATCTTGTGCTCGATGCCGTAGTCGATCAGCTCACCCGTCTTGGAGATGCCCTGGCCGTAACCGACATCGAACTCCGCCTGGCGGAACGGTGCCGCCACCTTGTTCTTGACGACCTTCACCTTGACGCGCGAACCGACGACCTCGTCGCCTTCCTTGATCTGGTTCGTCCGTCGGATATCGAGTCGCACGGACGAATAGAACTTGAGAGCGCGACCGCCCGTCGTCGTTTCGGGGCTGCCGAACATGACGCCGATCTTCTCGCGGATCTGGTTGATGAAGATCAGCGACGTCTTCGACTTGGCAACGATCGCTGTGAGCTTCCTGAGCGCCTGCGACATCAGTCTCGCCTGAAGGCCGACATGGCTATCGCCCATTTCGCCTTCGAGTTCGGCGCGGGGAACGAGAGCCGCGACCGAGTCGATGACGATGACGTCGATCGCGCCTGAACGCACCAGCATCTCGGCGATCTCGAGCGCCTGCTCACCGCTGTCCGGCTGCGAGACGAGCAGGTTGTCGATGTCGACACCGAGCTTCTTCGCGTATTCGGCATCGAGCGCGTGTTCCGCGTCGATGAATGCTGCCAGCCCGCCGAGCATCTGCGCTTCCGCAATGATGTGCAGCGAGAGGGTCGTCTTGCCGGAAGATTCCGGTCCGAAGATCTCGATCACGCGGCCACGCGGGACGCCGCCGATGCCGAGCGCGGCATCGACCCCGATCGAGCCGGTCGAGATGGAGCTGACTGCTCCGAATTCTTTTGCGCCGAGGCGCATGATCGAGCCTTTTCCGAACTGCCGCTCGATCTGGGAAAGCGCCGTTTCGGCGGCTTTCAGTTTTTCACTGGGAATTGCGGCCATGGACATTGCCTGCTCCTTCTCCGTCGTTCAATGGTGTTGTCCGCATCGGGCGTCGCCAGGTACGGGGCGTTTTAAATGAGGACAATCCGGAGGACATGAGTGTGGTGAGGCGAGTGTACGGACGCGCTTTGTGACGGTCAAGAAAACTGGCTTTTGACCCTCGAAATGCCTTGATTCGGTGCGTTTTCCACGACTTTTTCTACATCCTGTAGGGTCGCGATTTCTTCCGTTGATCGAGCTCATCCTGTTAAATGCCTCCGGATGAATCGTCAACCCTGGCCTGTCGCCTCGCTTCTGTTCGGATCCGGGCTCTGCGCGCTGGTCTACCAGACGACGTGGCTTCGTCAGTTCCGGCTGATCTTCGGCGCTTCAACTCTCGCAACCGCGGCAGTCCTGGCGATCTTCATGGCTGGTCTTGGCCTGGGCAGCCTGATCCTCGGAAAGCGAGCTGACCGCTCGGCGCGGCCTCTTCAGTTCTACGCGAACCTCGAATTTCTCATCGCCCTCTCGGCGGGCCTTTCGATTCCACTGCTGTTTGTCATTCAGAAGATCTACATCGCAGCAGGCGGGTCGGTCACGCTCGGCCCTGTGATGGCCAGTGCAGTCCGACTGCTGCTCGCCGCTCTGGTCCTCGGGATTCCGACGTTCCTCATGGGCGGCACGCTCCCAGCCGCGGCACGCGCAGTGGAGTCGATCGACGATCCATCACGCCGCCGTCTCGCCTTGCTCTATGGCCTCAACACGCTCGGCGCCGTCACCGGCGCGTTGCTGTCGACCTTCCTCCTGCTCGAACAATTCGGCAACCGGAAGACTCTGATCATCGCAGTCCTGCTCAACGTGCTGGTGGCGGTCGCCGCGCGATCGATGTCGCGGGAAGCCGACACAGACCCATCCATGAGTGCCACCGAGGTACCCGAGGAACCGAGGAACCCGAGGAACGATCTCGAAGAGACCTCGCTCCCACCCGCCATCGTGTACGGCGCTTCAGCCGCAGTCGGCTTCAGCTTTCTTCTGATGGAACTGGTCTGGTACCGCATGCTCTCGCCGCTCCTCGGCGGAACGACGTTCATGTTCGGACTGATCCTCGCAATCGCGCTGCTCGGGATTGGACTCGGCGGAGCGGCGTACTCCGTGTTGCGCGGACGCGCGACTGCCGGTTCATTCGCGCTGACCTGCAGCCTCGAAGCGGCCGCGATGATCATCCCGTTCGCACTCGGCGATCGCATCGCCGTGCTGACCAATCTGCTGCGACCGCTCAGCGTCCTAGGTTTTCCAGGTGACGTGCTGGCCTGGACCGTGGTCACAATGATCGTGATCTTTCCTGCCGCGTTCATCTCCGGCATCCAGTTCCCGATTCTCATCGGACTGCTCGGCAAGGGACGCGAAGCGATCGGCCGGCAGGTCGGAGCCGCTTACGCCTGGAACACGGCTGGCGCAATCATCGGGTCGCTGGCCGGCGGTTTCGGACTGATGCCGCTGCTCTCGGCACCAGGTTGCTGGCGGCTGGTCTCCATCCTTCTCTCTGCCGTGGCAATCGTGGCGATCACCTACGCGATGCGATCCCGTGAGCGTCGGGTTGCCGTCACCTCCGCGGTCACGGCACTCTTCGCGATCGGCTGCGTGTTCTCGGCGGGACCGACCGCCGTGTGGCGCCACTCCGGGATCGGTGCGCGGCGCGCCCCCAGGCTGACGACCATCAACGAAGTGCGGGACTGGATGCGCTCGGCGCGACGAACGCTGGTGTGGGATGCCGATGGTCGCGAAAGCAGTGTGGCCCTCGTTGCGAACGAAGACTTCGCCATGATCACGAACGGCAAGTCGGACGGTTCTGCGCGCGGTGATGCAGGCACGCAGGTGATGAGCGCGATGATCGGCGCCATCCTGCACGGCAATGTCCGCTCCTCCCTCGTGATCGGGCTCGGCACAGGATCGACGGCTGGCTGGCTGGGGAGCATTCCTCAGACTCAGGTCGTCGACGCCATTGAGCTCGAACCTCTATCGATCGATATTGCGCGAGCCTGTGCGCCGGTCAACCGCGATGTCCTCTCCAACCCGAAGGTAAAGATTCACATCGGGGATGCGCGTGAGGTGCTGCTTACCACCCGGTCGCGCTACGACCTGATTTTCAGCGAACCGTCGAATCCCTATCGGGCAGGAATCGCCAGCCTCTTCACGAAGGAGTACTACGAAGCTTCCGCGGCCATCCTTCAACCGAACGGGCTGTTCCTGCAATGGGTGCAGACGTACGGGATCGATGCGCGAACGATCCGGATCATCTACGCAACGATCTCCTCTGTTTATCCTTACGTCGAAACATGGTGGACGAGCCCCGGCGATATCGTGCTGGTGGCGTCGAAGACGCCGATCGTCTTCGATGCCGACGCGATCCGCAGCCGCCTGGCGATGGAACCGTATCGCTCGGCAGCTCATTACGCCTGGAGAGTGGAAACGCCGGAAGGACTGCTGTCCCACTTCATCGCACCGGAGAGCGTTTCGAGCGAGATCGCGAAGAATGCGCCGGACCTCAACACCGATGACAAGACTCCGATCGAGTTCGGTTTCGCTCGCGCCATGGGCGCGCTCAATTTCAGCATGGGCGATCTCTACGCCTTCGCTCGCGAGCGAAAGGCCACGACGCCGCAACACGCTCGAGGGGTCATCGACTGGAGCGCCGTGCAGATGAATCAAGAGTCGGTCTCGTTCATCCGCAGCCAGGGTCCGCGGTGGAATTTCGCCCGGGCCGTCGATGAGAAGCGGTTCCGTGACGCGCTCACCATCTGGAGCGCTCAGCCGTTCGCGCCGGTGAACAGCCGCGATGCGGCAATGCTCGGGTTCGTTCTCGCGGATCAGGGCAACGATCTCGCTGCCACGTACGCCGCCACCCTCGCTACGCTGCAGCCGATCGAGGCCGATGCGATCACGGCGCGCCTGCGGCTGCGCCAGGGGAATCTGGAGGAGTCGGCCCGGTTCCTCACCCGTTCACTCACGGCCTATCGAACCAACGCCTGGCCACTTCGCGAGTTGATGGAACAGGCGATCGTCACAGCGTCGACTCTGTCAGCGACCAGCCCGCAGATGGCCGCCAGCATGGCGGACCTCCTATCGCAGCCTTTCGCGGCGGGACAGTGGAACGAATCCCGCCTTCGCGCCCGCATCCTTGCGGCGCACCACGCCGACCACTGCGGCCCGCGGTCGATCGCCGCGCTTCAGGCGATCGAGCCAGACGTTCCATGGCAGCCGGTGGTTCTTCAACTGCGCGCGGAGTGTTACGAAAAGGCAGGTCTCGCCGAGTTGGCTGAGCGCGCTGAGCGCGACCTCCAGCGCTATTCCGCAGCGCAGCCGTCGACGCTCAGCGATTGATTCCAGCCCTCAGCTGATCGTCTTCTGAAACGCCCGGGCGCTCGCCGCAATCAGCACCGCCGAGATCGCGAGCAGCGCCACGACGCTCTGCCACAAGTCCCCGAACGACGCCCCTCGGATGATGATGGCCCGGGAGATCTTGATGAAGTGCGTGGCAGGGAGCAGCGACGAGAACATCTGCAGCGGCCGCGGAAGCGAGCCAACCGGGAAAATGTAGCCCGACAGCAGGATCGACGGAAGCATGATGCCCATGGCTTTCTGCATCGCTTCCATCTGCGACTTCGCCCGCGACGAAATGAGAAGGCCGAACGAGAGGAGCGCCAGAAGGTAGACCGAAGCGAGCGCCAGGAGCAGTGGGAGGCTGCCGTAAATCGGAACCTGAAATGCGACAACCATCACGAGGAGGACGATCACGAGTTCGATGTAGGCCAGGCCCAGGTACGGAAGAATCTTTCCGAGTACGACCGCGAGCGGGGAGACGGGCGTGACCATCAACTGTTCGAGCGTGCCGCGCTCGCGCTCCTTCACGATCGCAAACGAAGAGAGAATCGTTCCAGAGAACGTCAGCAGGATTGCGATGAGGCCCGGGATGAGAAGGTTCGCGCTGCGCATGTCGGGGTTGAACATCATCATCGGATGAAGATCGACGGGTAGTTCCGTCATCCGGAGCGCCGCCATCAACTCGCGAATCGATTGCTGCATCACGACACCATTCGCCGCAGCAAGCGCCTGCGAGGCGACGCTCGAGTCCGAGCCATCGATCAGGAGAAGCACGTCAGCCGATCGACCCGTGGTCTGGTTCCGCGCGAAGTCGGCCGGAAACTCCACTCCCACCTGCGCCCGGCCCGCGACGATCTCGTGCTGAAGATCGGCGCGAGAGAAAACCTCCCGCTTCACGTCGAGGTACGACGTCGCTTCGAGTTGCTCGATGAGGCGCCGCGATTCCTGCGAGCGGCTCTGGTCGAAGACCACCGTCGGGATGTGCTTCGCGTTCATGTCGATCACGCCGAAGAGAATCAGCTCTGCTACCGGCACCGCGAGGGCGAAGAACACAGTGGTGCGATCGCGCAGCATCTGCGTGATTTCCTTGCGCAGGACTGCGAAGAATCCGCTCACGACTCCACCTGCGCAGGACGGGACGCTTCGATTTCACGGCCGCGCGTCTCGGTCAGTCGCACGAACACGTCTTCTAGCGTCGGCGCGATCTCGGTGACGACGACACGACCGAAACCGAATGCCTCCAGGTCGTCATCCACCTTCTGGTTCGTCACGTCCTGATCGACCAGCATGTGCAGCGATGTCCCGAAGATCGTGGCCGCATGCACGTAGGCAAGCGTGCGCGCAGCAGCCATCAGCTTTGCTACCCCTTCTTCGCACGCTGCTTCCACGCGGCGCGTTCCCGCCGGCGTGACATCGGGATGTTGCTTGAGCTCCTTCGGATTGCCGCTGACGATGAGTTTCGACAGGTAGAGATACGCGACGTTGCTGCAGCGCTCCGCTTCGTCCATGTAGTGCGTGGTCACGAACATCGTCACTCCGTCAGCAGCGAGGCCGAAAAGCAGGTCCCACAGCTCGCGGCGCGCCACGGGATCGATGCCCGCCGTCGGCTCATCGAGAAACAGAACCCTCGGCTGATGCATGAGCGCTGCTGCGAGGGCCAGCCTCTGTTTCCATCCACCCGATAGTGCGCCTGCAAGGCGGTCGCGGTAGGGAGCGATATGCGTCAACTCGATCGCCCACTCTTTCCGCTCCTTTCGCTGCGCTCCCTTGAGCCGGTAGATCGAGCTGAAGAAGTCGAGGTTCTCCTCCACCGTGAGGTCGCGGTAGAGGGAGAACGCCTGCGACACGTAACCGATGTGCTGACGAACGAGTTCGCCCTCTTTCTCGACATCGAAGCCATCGACCGAAGCGGATCCGCCCGTTGGCTTCAGAAGGCCGCACAGAATCCTGATGAGTGTCGACTTGCCTGAGCCGTTCGGCCCGAGGAGCCCGAAGATGTCTCCTCGGGGAACCTGCAGCGAGACCTGATCGAGCGCGCGAAAGACGCCGAAGTCTTTCGTGACGGCGCGCACGTCGATGCCGACGTCGTCGCTCACCTCGCGTTTCCCTTCGTGCCGAGATCGACTTCCGCGTTCATGCCGGCTTTGAGGCGAGGATCGCGGTCGACGTCGACCTTCACGCCGAACACCTGCTCGGCGCGTTGCGCGCGAGTCTGCACGTTGCGCGGTGTGTACTCGCCTTCGCTGCTGACGCTGACGACCTTGCCGGTGAACCAATGATCTGGAAATGTGTCGATGCGCAACTTGACCTGTTGTCCCGATTGCACATGGCCGAGCAAGGTCTCGGGGACGTAAATGCGCACCCAGAGCTGGTCGGCCTCCAGGATCTCGGCCACTGCCTGATTCGGCGCGACGATGTCTCCCGGACGCAGCCCGATCGACTGAACGACCCCGCTGACTGAGGCATGA
Organism: Thermoanaerobaculia bacterium; assembly: GCA_046590585.1. GTDB lineage: Bacteria > Acidobacteriota > Thermoanaerobaculia > Gp7-AA8 > Gp7-AA8 > JBKJVD01. Next base: position 12,081 of record JBKJVD010000168.1, read on the forward strand.
ACGTCGCTCTCCTCACGCTGCTTCATCAGGGTCTCGAGATGTCTCTGCTGCTGTTCGTACTGCGCCCGAGCCGTGGCAATGTCCTCGGCGCGTGCGCCGGACCGGAGAAGGCGCAACTGTTCGGCCGACGTCTTTGCCTTCGTCGCAGCCTGGTCGAGCAGTTGCCTGGAAACGATGCCCTGACGATAGAGCTGGCTGAATCTCTGACGGTCGCGCTCGTCGTTCTCCGCAACCGCCGCAGCGCTGCGGATTTCTTCGATACGTGTTCCGGCCAGCGTCCTTTCGAGCTGCGACCGCGCCGCGGCGATCGCTGCCTTCTGCTCTTCGAGCTGGCGATCGATCGTTTCTGTTTCGAGCGTGACGATCGATTGTCCGGCGCGGACGGTCGCTCCTTCTTCAACGAGGACGCGGACGACGCGTCCCCCCGCGAGCGACCCGACGTGGACGGTTCTCGTCTCGATCGTTCCCGACAGGATCATCGGCTTTGGCTTCCTGACCTGTCGCAGGTAGAGCCACGTTCCGATGCCGACGGCCAGCACCACCACGAGCAGCAGCACGATTCGAACTGACTTCTTCATCCCGGGGTTCCCGTTCCTTGCGCAGGTGTTGCGATGCCGCCGCTGGTCCAGAGGTCCAGCAGCGCGTCGATGTACCGGTCGAGCGGATAGACCGGCGTCAGCCGGATCAACTCGTGAAAGATGACGTAGGAGTGCAGCGATCCGATGAAGAGCAGCGCGGCCGCCTGCGGATCCGCGATGCGAATGGTTCCCGCTTCACCGGCACGGCGGAAGTAGTCGATGAGGATGGGGATGCCACGTCGTGCCGGATTGCTCGTGTCGTCCGGACGGAACGGAAGCACGAGCGCCGGGTGAGCGCGTTCGTGCATTTCCATGACGATCCGCGATGCCAGGACGGCACGGGCGAACGGGACGAATTCGCGGGCGATTCGACGCAGGACCGGCCGCGGGTCCTCTGCGGCATCGGTGGTCGCGAGATCGAGGATGCATGCCGGCGGGTCGACCGTGCTGGTCGACATCGCTTCCGCGAAGAGAGCCTGTTTTGAATCGACGTGCCTCAGGATTGCCGCGGGAGTAACGGCCAGCTCACCGGCGATATCGGCCAGCGTGGTCGACGCGTAACCCTTTGCCATGAAGATGCGTCGCGCTGTCTCCAGCAGGATCCCGCGATCGATTCGAGGTGGCCGTCCCATTTCGTTTGTAAACGTATGTTCACTTAAAACTAAAGTCAACGAATGTTTACAAACTATGCAGGTTCAGGCCGTTGGACGACCCGTCCGCCGGGCTCGTCTCACGTCATCCTGAGACGGCGGAGCTGCAGCCGCGCGGAGCGCCGCCGCAGCGTAGCGCGGCGAAGGAACTCAAGATACGAGGTCGGAATCAACGGAGCGGGCGGGTGGCGCAAAAGGAACAGCGCCGTGATTTGAGTTGCTTCGCCGCGCTACGCCGGCTCAGCATGACGTGCTTGGGCGAGCGACCCCGAGTCCGGTTCTTACCCCCAGTGGCCGCGAGCCGCGGTCAAATCGCTCAGCATGACAGTTGAGTTTCTTGCCTCGGATCCACCCACTGAAAACCACATGAACCACCCCGGCACAAAAAGGCCGCCCTTGCGGGCGGCCTTCAGGGTGAGCTGCGTGGGATCCTAGAACGAGATCTTCGCGGCGAGCTGCAGGATGCGCGGGCCGGCCGAGGCTGACGGCGATCCGAATCCGGAAAGCTGCGTCGTCGGCTGCGGGACGAGCTGGCCGCCGGCGAGGCCGTAGTACGTAGTGCGCTCGATGCTGACGTTGTCGCGGTCGAGCACGTTGAACGCTTCGGCGATGAGCTGGACCTTCGCCCTGCCGTAGATCGGGATGTCTTTCGTGATGCGTGGATCGACGGTGAGGATCGACGGGAGGCGGAACGAGTTGCGCGCGAAGCCAGGTGCGCGATCGTTACGGTTATTGCCGTCGTTGTTGAGATCCGAGGCCACGACCGCCGAGTACGGCTGGCCCGACTGGTAATTCACG
>JBKJVD010000195.1:0-6700 GCA_046590585.1 Thermoanaerobaculia bacterium
TGGGCGGGGGGGGGGGGGGGGGGGGGGTTTGTTTGCTCACTACACGCCGGCGTACCTGAACCCGACGATGTTTACGTTTATCCGGTCCTTTGAAGTCGTCGTCATGGTGGTCCTGGGCGGGCTGGGGTCGATCTCCGGCTCGATCGTCGCGGCCGTCGTCCTCACGTTTCTCCCCGAGGGGCTGCGCGAGGTGAAGAACTTCATCCCGGGCGGCCGCGATCCACGGATGGTGATCTACTCGGTCATGCTGATCGTGCTGATGCTCACGCGTCCGCAGGGTCTGCTCGGCCGCCGTGAAATCTGGGAGGTCCTCGGGCGTCGCAAGGACTCCAACAGGAAAGGCAAGGGGCGCTCGGAGAGCTCGACCGACAAGCTCGACCCGGATGCCGGGCCGCCGGTGCAATGATGGTTCAGGCCAATCCGAATGCCCCGCTCCTCGACGCTCAGAACGTCACGATCCGGTTTGGCGGATTGACGGCGGTTTCGGATTTCAACCTGGCGATCCGGCCGAATGAACTCGTTGGACTGATTGGTCCCAACGGCGCGGGCAAGACGACGATCTTCAACATGCTGACCGGGGTTTACAAGCCGACGGAAGGCGATATCTTCGTCGGTGGTGTTTCGACGAAGACCTTCAAGCCGTACCAGATCACCGCGCAGGGAGTGGCCCGCACGTTCCAGAACATCCGGCTCTTCAAGGAGCTGTCGGTGCTCGACAACGTGAAAATCGGGGGGCACATCCACTACAAGTACTCCTCCGGCGCGGCCGTCCTGCATACGAATCGATTTCACGCCGCGGAAGAGACTGCGGAAGCGGAAGCGATGCAGTTGCTAGAGATCTTCGAACTGACTGATCGGGCCCACGACTACGCCAGGAACCTTCCTTACGGTGATCAGCGCCGTCTCGAGATCGCACGAGCCCTGGCCGCGAAGCCGAAGTTGCTCCTCCTGGATGAACCGGCTGCGGGCCTGAACACCGGCGAGACCATGGCGCTCATGAGCAAGATCCACGAGATCCGCGAGAGGTTCGGGCTGGCCGTGCTCCTGATCGAGCACAACATGGAACTGGTGATGGGGATCTGCGAGCGTATCTACGTGCTCAACTACGGCAAGACCATCGCCCAGGGAACGCCGGCCGAAGTGCAGAGCAATCCCGTCGTGGTCGAAGCCTACCTGGGCGAACCGGCGGAGGCGGCCGGGGCATGACGATGCTCGCCATCACCGATCTCGAAGTCGGCTACGGGACGATCCCTGCGCTGCACGGCATTTCCCTCGAAGTGCGGCAGGGAGAAATCGTCACGCTGATCGGGGCGAACGGCGCCGGCAAGACGACGACGCTGCGAACCATTTCCGGCCTGCTCAAGCCGCGACGTGGCGAGGTGACCTTCAACGGAAAGTCGATCGCGGGGATCAAGCCGCATCTCATCACCGGCATGGGGCTGTCGCATGTCCCCGAGGGACGCGGCATCTTTGCGAACCTGACGGTGCAGGACAACCTCGAACTCGGCGCGTACCTGCGAAAAGACAGAATCACGAAGGATGAGTACGAACGGATCTTCAACCTCTTCCCGGTCATCAGGGAAAGGATGAAGCAGAACGCGGGCACACTGTCAGGCGGCGAGCAGCAGATGGTGGCCATCTCTCGCGCACTGATGGCAAAACCGGCCGTGCTGCTCCTCGACGAGCCGTCGCTGGGACTCGCACCGCAGATGGTCCAGACGATTTTCCGGGTGATCCGGGAGATCAACGCTGAGGGAACCACCATCCTCCTCGTCGAGCAGAACGCGCACATGGCGCTCACGACGGCCCATCGCGGGTACGTCATGGAGACCGGCCGGATCATCCTCAGCGATGACACGAAAGTCCTCCTCGCCTCCGACCAGGTCCGAAAAGCCTACCTCGGCGGATAGCGGCGCAACGGGTTGCGCCTGCGTGCGTGTGCCAGCGCTTCAAGGAACCCGAGGAACCCCGAGGAACCGTCTGAACGGCGATCCTCATCACGCCTTCACTTCAAGCTGGCACCCGCGTTGCTGTCTCCCGCCGTCGGTCAGTGGTAGTACCACTGCCAGACTTAGCAAGGAGAATTCAGCGATGCAAGGTTTGCGGAAGTCGTCGGTTCTGGTGGCCCTCTGTCTCGCCCTCGTCGGGGGCCCCTCACAAACGCAGGCCGCGGTGAAGATCGAGGCCAAATTCAACTCGGCATACGGTTGGGTCAAGCCAGGCGAGACCTATCCGCTATTTGTTCAGTACAAAGCGGATGCGGCTGGTGCCTCTTCGGCGACCGTGACCGTCACGCTGCCGCCGTCGGCTGTTTTCGTCTCGGCGACACCGGCGGCGATCTCGGGCAACGGAACCTCCGCGTCTCCGCTGACCTTCTCGCTCGGATCACTTGCACCGAACGCCAGCGGGAAGATTCTGCTGCGTGCGCGGGCGAAAAATGTTACCGAAGACCCGGAAATCATGTGGAAAGATATTTCCGCATCGGCAAAACTTACCTCAGCAGTGTTGGGAGTTTCCCAACCCGAGCAGAGTACGAAGACGCGAGGCCCGAAGGTTACGACTCTAACGACCGCTCGCTATGGCGAAAGGCCATTCCCAGTCGTGATGGTCCAGTACCAGGACATCAAGCGCTGCAAAGGCGTAGGCGATCCCTATCCGGAGTGCACGGGGGATCACACTGCCCTCGCCCTCGATGCCGCAGTGAACTCGCAGACTTCCGGCAAGAGCCTCTGGAGGCTCTATCAGGACATGTCGTTCGGCCAGCTTTACCCGATCGGCGCCGTCCGGCCGGCCGTGACGGCGACGACCGCGCCATTCGATCCGACCTACAACCATAAATTCTCGCAGATCCAACCGAGCGGCACGTGCACCGGCGTCAATCTCGGTGCGGCCGCCGGCACGCCGCTTTACGCGAACCGGATCGAGAACGGCTGGTATGTACTGCCGGGAAACCAGGGCTACTACGGAGCCGACAAGACCGGACACGCACTGCTCGGCGCGCTTACCGGACAGGGCCTGCTCTTCGGAATCGACGATGGCTGCGGTCCGACTGGAAAGATCGTGTACGACGCCGCCTCCCTCGCCGACCCCGATCTCGACTACAACGACTTCGACACCGACAAAGATGGAGTCGTCGACTTCTTCAACCTGATGTTCGCCGGAGACGGCGGCAACGGTAGCACCTCGCTGACCGGCCTGAACAACGTCTGGCCGCACAAGTCCGACCTGCGCTACTACTTCAGCGACGCGAACCGGGAAACGGGCTACGTTTCGAACGACCAACTCCGCAACCATGAAGGCGCCCTGGTTTACTGGACCGATTCCAGCCGCAAGGAAAAGACAACGACCACCACCGGCATTCCGGTGTACGTACGCGTTGGACCGTACAACGTCAACCCGGAGTCTGCAGTCGAGAAGATGTCGGTGATCGCGCACGAGTATGGCCATTCCCTCGGCCTTCCCGACTTCTATTCTCTCGGTTCTCGCGAAACCATGGGTTCCTGGGAACTCATGGGTTCGGACTTCGCGCAGTTCATGACGATCTTCAGCCGGCAGGATCTCGGCTGGATCGTTCCGCTGGACGCCACCGACGGCATCTACACACTGAACGAGTCGAAGAAGGATACGGGCAAAATCACCTGGAAGCGCCCGGACGGCACGCCATATACGCTGACCGGCGAAGGGATTCACAACGCGGATGCGCTGCGCGTGCAACTGCCTGCCATCAAGCTGATCGATCAGGTACCGTCCGGTGTGCGCGCGTGGCATTCGGGCGCCGGCAATGATTATGGCTGTCCGGGACACACGCTCGACGTGTTCCTGCCCGACCTTCAGAATGCTCCGAACGCCAGCGCCATCACGCTGAAGTTCCGTTCTCTTTATGAGATCGAGTGGGACTGGGACTTCGCCTTCGTCCTGGCGTCGACCGACGGCGGGAACACCTGGACGTCGCTCGCTTCGAAGTCGGGAACGACGCTCAGCGGCTATAACCCGAATAACGCCGAGTGCTACGCATCCAACCAGAACGGCATCACCGGCGTTTCTGGCGATCCGAACCAACTGACCAACACCGACCGGCACACCGGCACCTATCCGGCCGCGCAGTGGATCACGGACGAATACGACCTCACGCCCTACAAGGGACAATCACTTCTCCTCCGGTTCAGCTATTTCACCGATGCAGCCGCGGTGAAGCGTGGCTGGTTCATTGATGATCTGGCCATCACCGCTGACGGTGCCGATATCTATCGCAGCGACTTTGAAGCGGGTGATGAGGGCACGCGCCTGTTCGGGAATGGGTTTACGCGGATCAGTTCGGCCGATGGCGTGGCGACCGATCACGCGTACTACGTCGAGATGCGTGACCGCGTCAGCTGGGACAAGGACGGCAAAGGCCAGAGTAGCCGTGGTGCGCCGGCATGGGCGCCCGGTATCGCAGTGCTCTACACGGATGAGAATCACGGCTACGGCAACACCAGCGCCGATGGAGTCCCGGCCCAGACGGTCGTCGACTCGCAGCCGCAGCCGGGCAACGCGTCGCCTAACCTCGACGACGCGGCATTCACGCTCACGACCGGTGACGACAAGTTCAACGGCTGCACGCACGTCGACAACTACAAGACGTCTGCTTCGACCAACTGGAAGCTCCCGAATGGAGTGACCCTGTCGTTGACTGGTCTCAGTGGCCTGTCTGCCGACGGAGTGACCAGCAACGCCGTCGCGACCGTGATCGCCGATGTCGCTCCCGATTGCTCGCTGGTCGTAGCGCCACCGGTCCTGCGGTTCGCTGCTGGCCACACCGATCCCGAAAAGGACGGCGCCGTCGACCTGGAATGGACGCGTCCCACCGGCGCGTCGGGTCCCGACCAGATTCAGGAAGCGACTCTGCTGTCGACTCTCGTCAGTGACAATGCTGAGAGCGGTCTGAGCCAGTGGACGACGAGTTCTTCCGGCACAGGCGCCATCAATTGGCAGACATCGCGGTTGAAGAAGAATGGCGGCACGTACGCGTTCTGGGGCAGTGCGGTCGAGGGTGCAACGGACACGTCAGCGATTCTCACCTTCGCTCAGCCGATCACTCTGCCGGCGGCTGGCTCCGCCACTCTGTCGTTCTTCGACTGGTATATGCATGAAGGGGATGACAAAGTCGTGGCCGAGGTGTCGGAAGACGGAACGACGTGGACTACGATCTACGAAGGTTCCCGGAGCGCGCTGGCGCCCGATGCAGCACTCGCGTTCGAAACGGAAGGTTTGACACAGCAGTCCGTCAGTCTCGCTGCGTTCAAGGGCAGCTCGATTCAGCTTCGATTCCGCTTCGTGGCCGGGCCGTCGAATCGCGCCGGTTCGACTCCGCTCGGCTGGTACGTGGACGACATCCGCATCGAAGCATCCAACTGGTACGACGTCGGAAACGTCGCGACGACCGCATTCACGCGGTCGGGGCTGACGACCGGCACGTACCATTACCGCGTCCGCACGAGTTTCCCGGCCGGACCTGCCAGTGTTCCGAGTCCGTGGAGCAACGTGATTTCAACCGCCGTCGAAGCGGCCCCAGCCCCGACGCAGGAGGCAGACCTGTTGGTCTCCGCCATTCAGGCCTCGAACAACAAGGGGAGTGCCGCAGGTCGGGTCACGGTCACCGCCACCATCCGCAATGCGGGCAACGCAACCTCGACGGCGTCCAGGACGAAGTTCGTGCTCGACGGAATCACCATCCTCGGCAATATCGATACACCGGCACTCGCTCCGAACGGTTCGGTCGACGTGACGATCCAGTGGAATACCCAGGGTCTGAAGGATCAGCACACGATCGCGGTCACGGCCGATGACGCCCAGCAGGTCAACGAGTCAAATGAGGCTAACAACAGCGCTTCAGCGCAGTACACGCTGAAGGGAGGAAAGATATAGCCCGCCATCGAATCCAGAAGTCGAATCGGGCAGCCCTTCCGGGCTGCCCTTTTTTCTGTCCCGGCCCCCTCTTTGTCAGCGCTGGCTTCGTTCGTGAAATCGTCCTGAGGTGAAGAACAAGGAGGACAGATGATTCGACGACAGACATGGTCCAGTCTGGTAGTGCTCGCCCTGGTGATGGTCTCGGCGGCAGGCGCGACGGCACAAACCGCCACGAACGAAGCGCTGAATACGGCGCAGATGGCGGTTCAGAGTGCTGAAGCCGCAGGTGCGGCGACGCTCGCGCCGGTTCTCTATGAGGAGGCGCGCTGGCGCGTTTCTTCTGCGCAGGAGAACTGGAATGCGGTGAAATCGAGCAAGAAGAATGAGGCGCGCCTGCGTGCAGAGGAAGCTCTCTGGGCAGCTCGAGCGGCCTCGGCGAAAGCTCAGTGGCTCGGAACGAATGCTGCCCTCCGCGATCTGCAGACCGACATCAACCGGTTCGGCGGCAACAGCGACGTGAAGCTTCCGGAAGAGAGCGCTGCCCTCGCCGTGAATCGCGGGACAACTTCGAAGGATCGCATCGCTTACGCCCAGGCCGCCATCGATCAGGCCAAGGCGGCTGGAGCAGCCACCATCGTCGGCAGTGAGCTGGACGATGCGGCGAAGAAACTGGAAACGGCGCGCAAGATCGTCAAGGGAACCCGCAATAGCGAGTCCGCCGATCATGTCGCCTACGTATCCGAGATGACCGCACGACGGGCGTATTACCTCGCGCGCGCTCAGGACGCCCGCCGCATGCTGCCGTCGATGC
>JBKJVD010000039.1:0-7334 GCA_046590585.1 Thermoanaerobaculia bacterium
TTCCGCGGGCAGGCACTCGAGCGCAGGCGATTTCTCAAGGCGAGGTCCTCCGCAGAACGTTCGAGCCGGGAAAGTACCCAGCCATCCTGCGCGACGCGCTGAATGCAGTCGCCCGGCGCATCGACGAGGCGGTGAGCGTGATCAAGGATCCCGTGCGGCGGGCCGGATACGACCGGTTGCTGGCTGAACGCGGGTCGGCCAGTGATGAAGAGATCAAGCAGCGGGTCACGCAGGAGAAACTCGCAGCGAGGAACGTCGAACGGGCGCGCGACCTGACCGTCGAAGAGGATTACTACGGAGCCATCGTTCTGCTCAAGCAGTCGCTCCGCGTCACGCCGCACAATGCAGAAGCGTGGTTCCTGCTCGGCTCCTGCCAGGAGCGCAACCCGCAGTGGAGACGCGAGGCCGCCGAGAGTTTTCAGCGTTCTCTCTCGATTGACCCGAACAACATCGACGTCCTGATCTCGCTCGGCGACGTTTATAAGTCGGAAGGGCTGACCTCGCGGGCGCAGAGCTGCTACGAGGACGCCCTCAAGCTCGAGAGCGACAATCCGGAGGCAAAGAGCAGGCTGGCCGCAATCAAGAAGCGGTGACGCTCGAGGCACGACTACCGCCGCCGCCGGCGCGCGAGCCGGCTACATCAGTTCCTGCATGATCGACTCGAGTGCTTCACGCGGCGGGCGGGTTCGTTCGATCGGGAGGGTTGCCAGCGCTTCATCGACAGTGTTGAGCCGGTCGGTGAAGCTTTTCTTCGTGGGCGCGAGGAAAACGATTCCCGTCAGCATCTGTCCCGCTTCGCTGGCGCGATGGAGACGCCCCAGCGCATTCACGACGCTGGAGGGGTCGTAATCTTCCTCCAGGCTCTTGAGAAGGATGTGCGAGCCATCGTGCAATTCCACGGTGCGCAGTTCCCCCGGACCGACCGGTTCAATTTCGATCTGCTCGAACGCCGGCACGAAGCCGATCTGATGGAGCAATTCGTCGTGCTCCTTCGCCCACGAATATCCCTTCGTGGAATCGTCCTGATTGTTGAACGTGACACACGGCGAAATGACGTCGATGACTGAAGTGCCGTCGTGCGCGATCGCGCCCTTGAGGATGTTCACCATCTGCTTCGGATCCCCGGCGAACCCCCTCGCCACGAAGCCGCAGCCGAGTTCCACTGCCAGCGCGCAGAGATCCATGGAAGGAAGGTCGTTCACCACCCCCGACTTGAGCCTGGCTCCTTCATCAGCGGTTGCTGAAAACTGACCCTTCGTCAGCCCGTACACCCCGTTGTTTTCGATGATGTAAATGATCGGGACGTTGCGGCGGACCATGTGCATGAACTGCCCGAGGCCGATCGACGCGGTGTCTCCATCGCCGGAGACGCCAATCGAAACGAGATGCCGGTTCGCGAGCATTGCGCCAGTCGCCACCGACGGCATACGCCCGTGGACGGAGTTGAATCCATGCGCGCGTGACAGAAAGTAGGCCGGAGTTTTCGACGAACAGCCGATCCCGGAGAACTTCGCCACCGACTCCGGCTTGACGCTCATCTCGTAGAACGCACGAAGAATCTGGTTGCTCACGGCGTCGTGCCCGCAGCCGGCGCAAAGGGTCGACTTGCCGCCCTGATAGTCGAGAGTCTTCAGGCCGATGCGGTTTTCTTTCGGAACTTCGGTGCTGGTCGTCTTGAGGACACTGTCAGCCATGAACCTCTCCTTCCCTCGCCACATCAGGCAGAACCATGACCGGGGACGAGCTGGCACGATCGTCCGCGCGCAGAAGCAGCATCGGCACGCCGGTCTCCGCGGACGCCTCCATCTGTACGACCGCGTCGGTGATGAAACGCGCGTCGCACGGCAGACCGATGTAGTGCAGCACCTTCCTGAGCTTGTGCTGGTCGTCACCGACTTCGAGCCGGAGCAGGTCACCCATCTGGCCATCCCGATTCTGTTCGACGACGTAAATACGGTCGTGCGCAGCGACGAACGCCTTGACCGAATCGTTGAAGGGAAGCGCACGCAGGCGGAGATAGCTGGTCTCGATCCCGCGTTCGGAGCGAAGCTGATGGCGCGATTCCTCGAGGGCGAAATCGGTGGTGCCATAGGCGATGAAACCGATCGTGGCTCCATCGCGCCGATCGATGGCCGGGGCCGGGACGAACTGCTTTGCGGTCTCGTACTTTTTAGCCAGCCGGTCGACGGTCGCCTTGTAGTCTTCCGGCTTCTCCGAATAGCGCGCCTGGGCGTCATGACCCGAACCGCGCGTGAAGTACGACGCGGCGGGATGGTCGGTTCCCGGAAGCGTGCGCCACGGAATCCCGTCGCCATCGACATCCGCGTAGCGGCCCCACTTCCCCTGCAGTTCGTCGAGCCGTTCTTTCGAGAGAACCTTGCCTCGACGGATCGGCGTCTCGGGATAGGGAAACGGATCGGACATCCAGTTGTTCATGCCGAGATCGAGATCAGAGAGGACGAAGATCGGAGTCTGAAACACTTCGGCGAGGTCGAGCGCTTCGCTGCCGAAGTCGAAGCACTCACGCACGCTGGCGGGCAGCAGCACGATGTGCCGGGTATCGCCGTGCGAGAGCCCGGCGGCCTTGGAGACGTCCCCCTGCGCCGTGCGCGTCGGGAGTCCGGTGGACGGACCGACGCGCTGGACGTCCCAGATCACGCCGGGAAGTTCGGCAAAGTAACCGAGGCCGATGAATTCAGCCATCAGCGAGATGCCCGGCCCGGACGTGGAGGTCATCGACCGCGCGCCGGCCCAGCCGGCGCCGAGCACCATGCCCACAGCGGCGAGTTCGTCCTCCGCCTGCACGATCGCGAAGGTGGCCTTGCCATCGGCGTCGACACGGGTTCGCTTTGCGTACTCGATGATCGATTCGCAGAGGGAGGTGGACGGCGTGATCGGATACCAGGTGACGACCGTGACTCCGCCGAATACGGCGCCGAGGGCCGCGGCGGCGTTTCCGTCGATGATGATTTTTCCGGCCGTTCCGTCCATCCGCTCGATCCGCCACCGCTGCTGCGGCTCGAGGTTCTCACGCGCGAACTCGATCCCCTTGTCGACCGCAGCGACATTCGGGTCAATCGCTTTCTTCTTTCCCTTGAATTGCCTGGTCAGCGCGGCGATGATCTCGTCCCGCTCGATCCCCAGCAGTTCCGCAACGACGCCGACATAAATCATGTTCGTCAACAGCTTGCGCAACCGCGAATCCTCGGCGATCTCGGTCGCCAGCCTGCCGAACGGCACCGCGTAAAACGCAACATCATCGCGGTACTGTTTGCAGTTGAGGGGCGCGTCGTAGATGCAGAGCGCCCCGGGTTGCAGCGCTTCGACATCTTCTTTTGCGGTCTGCGCGTTCATGCAGACCATGAGGTCGACTTCCTTCTTCCGGGCAATCCATCCGTGGCTGTTCGCACGGATCGTGAACCAGGTGGGCAGTCCTGCGATGTTGGACGGAAACATGTTCTTCCCGCTCACCGGCACGCCCATCTGAAAGATCGAGCGCATCAGGACGTTGTTCGAGGATTGCGAACCCGATCCGTTCACGGTCGCGACGTGAATGGTGAGGTCGTTAACGGTCGCCGGAACGGCGACAGGCATGGTCACAGCTGTCGCGGAAAGCATGTCCGGCACGGCTGGTCTCCTTGGTTAGCTGCCTGGAGATTGTACGCCCGCGGGGACGGCGCGGCTGGCCGCCTCACCCCGATTCGTCAGTCGCCGGTGAATCCGCACGCTTGCCGGTTTCAGGAAGCGGGTCGTCGATGCCGAGCATTCCGACGATGTCGCGTCTTGCTCGCGCGGCCAGCGCACCTTTGTCGCGCACCGAAAACTCTGAGGGTTCGATCGGCCGTGCCAGGCGGACCATGACCTTTCCAGGACGAACGCTCTTCGCGCCGACCGGGAACACGTCGTACGTTCCGTCGATGGCGACCGGCACGATCGGCAGCTTCGACTTGAGCGCCAGCAGAAACGCGCCCCGCTGGAACGGGCGCAGTGTCCTCGTGCTCGTCCGGCCTTCTTCCGGGAAGATCACGATCGTGTTTCCCTGCTGGATGCGGCGGCTCGCCAGGTCGAACGACTTCACGGCCGTACTGCGATTCTTCCGGTCCACTGGAATGAATCCGGCCCGCCCGATCGCACCACCGAACAGCGGAACCTTGAACAGGCTCGCCTTGGCCATGAAGCGGATCGGCTGGGGCACGACCGCGAGGATGCAGGGGATGTCGAAGTAGCTGTAGTGATTCGACACCAGGATGTAGCGCTTGTCGGGATCGAGCAGTTCCGCCCCTTCGATCCCGATCTCGATGCCGGCGGCGCGCACGAGCGTGCGTGCCCAGAAGCGGATGATCGCGTCGATGCGCGGCGACGTGGAACGCACGAGCGCGACCGCCGTCACAGCCATTGCGCAAGGGATGGTCACCATCACGGCCACCAGCGTTGCGAAGATCGTCCGAAGCATCGTCGCGCATGATACCCGCGGGGCCCCGGGCTTCGATCTACATCGTTCCGGCGGCTGCGCGCACCAGACCTTCGCTGGCGGCGGGGATCGTGCGCATGTCGAGCAGGATCTGTCCATCCTCGATGCGGGCCACGATCGGCACGGCGAGCGCGAGGAGTTTCGCGTGCACTTCCGTGGCGGGTCCGGGAAAGGTGATCGCGATCGACGGGATGCTTTCCGTTGGAGTGGTGCCACCGCCCAGGATGGACCTGCATTCCACGATGCCTGCCTTCGTGCCGTCCGCGATCCGGGCAGCCCGCGCCTGGAGTGACCCGAGCGACGACGCCAGCATCTGGTACACCGGAACGCGCGATTCATGCTGGCCGGTTGCGAATGCGCGGAGCGTTGCCGCGATGACGCCGTAACTTTCCTTCCCGGCGCGCAGCGCACGCATCAGGGGATGGCGGCGGCACTGTTCGATCCACTGTGCACGCCCCAGGATCAACCCTCCCTGAGTGGCGCCAATCAGCTTGTCGGTCGAGCAGGTGACGACGTCGACGCCCATCGCGATCAGTTCCCGGATCGTCGGCGCTGCTCCGAAGCCGTAGCGGCTGAGATCGACGATCCTTCCGCATCCTTCGTCGTAGAGCAGGGGCAGACGTTTCTGCCTGGCCACGTCGACGAGTTCTCCAATCTGCGGCGTCTCGGTGAATCCGACGATGTCGAAATTGGAGCGATGGACGCGAAGCAACGCGGCGGTGCGCCGGGTGACGGCTTCCGAATAGTCCAGGGCGCGGGTGCGATTCGTGGTGCCGACTTCCCGCAGCTTCGCGCCGCCCTGCTGGATCACGTCAGGGACGCGGAACGATCCGCCGATCTCCACGAGTTCTCCGCGAGACACGATCACTTCCCTGCCCGCCGCGATGGCTGCCAGAAGCAACAGAGTTCCGGCGGCGTTGTTGTTCGTGAGAAGTGCCGCTTCGCAGCCGAACAGCGTCGCGCAGAGCGTCGACAGATGCTCGTCGCGCGACCCGCGTTCCCCTCGCTCGAGGTCGAATTCGAGATTGGAGTAGCCGGTAGTGATCGCGCCCGCCTCCCTCCACACCCCCTCATCGATCGGCGACCGGCCGAGATTCGTGTGGATGATGACGCCGGTGGCGTTGATCACCGGCCGGAGCGATGTCGAAGTGGCGTGGGCCAGCGTCGCACCCGATTCAGTCAGAGCAGCGCCTTCATTCCATTCCTGCCGATTGAGGCGAAGTCCGGCGAGATGCTGGGAGAGCGCTTCCTTGACCGGGTTCCGGCCGAACGTCTCGATCAGTGAAGCAAATGCCGACGATGAAAGGACCTGCTCCATGGCCGGCAGGCGCCGCCTCGACTCACCGGCGGAATCTTCAGTCTCCTGCTCCGTTGTGCTCAGACAGACCACCCTTCCGGTTGCGTCAACCTCCGGAACGGGTATTGTAAGCATGGTGGACCGATGAAACAGGAAGACGACCTCGACAAACTGGAGGAAGACATCCGGAAGTTGAAGAACAAGTACGATCAGTTCTTCAACGGGATCATCAAAGTTCCGCCTTCTCATGAGCGTCGGATGATCGAGGTCTTCATCCATGAGTTGAACAAGCGGAAGGTGCGCGACAACTCTCATCGCTTCCGCTTCAGCCAGTTGATGACGCGCTACAACCAGTTCCGTGAGCTGTGGGGCCGGAAGATGCGCGAACGTGAGGAAGGACCGACCGACTTCCGCCGCCGCTCCGCTGCTCTCTCGGGAGAGCGATCGCCGATCCCTCCGCCTCCTGCCCTCCCCGCCCTCATGCCGCGGAGCAACGGCAACGGTAACGGCGACCGGTATGTAACCGTCTCCCCGGGAACCAATGGCGAAGCCGTGCGCCAGATCTTTGCAGAGATCGAGCGTGAGCATCAGAAACTTGGGAAGCTGCCATCCGTCACACTAGAGCAGCTCAACACCATGGTGCAGAAACAGACCGAACTGGTGCGTGAGCGGTACAACGTCTCGAGCGTCGGCTTCCGGGTCGAAACCGTGGACGGAAAAGTGAAGCTCAAAGCCAAACCACTTCAGGACTCCCAATGAACCGACTGATCGTCACCCTCGCAGCCGCGACACTTCTCGCGGGCTGCTCCTCGTTTCCGCATCGCGACGCCAACCCGTACGCGAAGCCGCAGTTCTACGCGAAGTACCTGGATCAGAATTCGGTGGTCGATCGCGAGATCGCCTCGACTCTGGAAGGCCTGAAGGCCGATCCTGGCTCGGCGCCGCTTCACAATGAGCTTGGACAGCTGCTCGTGACGAAGGGCTTCCCGAAGGATGCCGAGCAGGAGTTCGAGCGCTCCGTCGACGCTGACCGGCGTTTCTTCCCAGCCTGGTACAACCTCGGACTGATCCGCGCCTCCAACGGCGATTCGCATGGCTCCCGCCGCGCGTTCTCACGCACGCTCCGCTACAAGCCCGGACATGGAGCGGCTCTCTTCCAGATGGGACTCATCGAAGAGAAGCGTGGCCAGGAAGCCAGCGCCATCGAACTTTATGCGAAGGCTTACCGGATCGATCACACCCTGCTCGACGTCAGCGTCAACCCGCGGGTGCTCGACAGCAAGCTGACGCACCTCGCACTCCTCGAGATGTACCCGCTCGCGCACGCCAGGCAGACGATGTTCTTCGATCCGACTCCATCCGGCTACATCGCCCCGGAACGCGCCGCCTCACCGCAGACCGATCCCGCCGACATCGTCACGCCGACGGCCCCCGCCACCGACCAGGGCAAACAGACCCCGCCACCGGGGTAAGGAACGAAGAGGCCGTTGGACGACCCCGTCCGACGGTCGAGGGCGTCGAGCCCTCGACTGCCCTGTCGCGAATCATGTCAGCTGGAATTTGGCG
>JBKJVD010000167.1:0-15863 GCA_046590585.1 Thermoanaerobaculia bacterium
TCGCCCGCTGGCCTTTCGAGAGTCGTTCCTTCTCAACTGTGGTGTGTCTGGACTGGTCATGATCGCGCTATTGTTCTCGTGTGCTTCCGTCGGCCCCGGTAAGAAGATTCACCTACGGCGACGTCGTCGTTCGGAAACGCGGAGCGATCCCTCACTGGCACGTTCCCGGCGGTCTCTACTTCGTTACCTATCGGCTCGCCCACTCGGTGCCGCAAGTGATCGAGCGTCGACTGACGGAATTGAGCCGGCAGTTGGAAGCGGCTCGTGCCTGCGACTACGCTGACGAGTCCACGCGGCTGATTGAGCGTGAACTCTTTCGACTCTCTGATGCCGAACTGGATCGCGGACTTGGTGCTTGCCATCTGAAGGAGCCCCGCATCGGTGACCTGGTCATGAATAGCTTCGATCGCGACGATGGCATCCGATATGAGCGGATCGCTCTCGCGATCATGCCAAATCACGTTCATGTCGTCTTTCGGCTGCTCGGCACGCTCGACGCGGTGATTCAGGGCTGGAAGTCGTATACCGCGCATGAAGCGAACGCAGTGCTCGGCCTACGCGGCGCATTCTGGGATCCCGATTACTACGACGTGCTGATCCGCGACTCCGGGCAGTTGGAGAGAACGGTGCGATACGTTCTGGCCAATCCCGCCAAAGCTGGATTGAGCAACTGGCCGTGGGTAAAGATCTGGGCAGATCGCTACGCCGCGTTGTGAGTCCTGAGTCGGGCGCGTCGAGGCACGACGTCCCTGTCGCAACCTCCGAGCGCGGCGCTACCGGGCGCTCTCAAATGGCGGTGGATTGACAGGACGTCGAGGTCCCGGGCGCCCTCGACGTCAGCGGGCGGGTCGCCCGCTGGCCTTTTTTGAGCGCGCGAACTCACTGTGCGGGAACGTAGGTGGGGTCGAGTGTGCGGTTGTCGACGATCGAGCCGTAGGCCGAGATCCGGCCGTTGCCGCTGAGGACCTTGACGCTGACGCGACCGTTGTAGACGGTGCCGAGGTTGACGCGCTTGAAGATCTGCGAGAGCTGGATGAACTGGTTGGCTTCCAGCGGCTGGACGACACGGACGGCGAACTTCGATTCCGGGCGATAGACCAGGAGTTCGACTTCGACGGCGTTGCCGGTCACTTCGACTAACCCCAGGTTGGAGCGGAACGCGGTCGATTCCTCGAGCTGTACGACTTCGAGGGCCGCTTCGTTCAGGCCGACCGCCTGCCGTGAGTTCACGGCGGGGATGAACTGACCGTAAGTGCCACCATCGGCCTGGCGGCTGTAGGTGCGCGCCGTGACGACGACCGGCGCATCGTTCGCGGCAGAAACGGAGACCGCGCCTCCACCGGTGAGGTTCCAGAGTGTCGGAAGCACGTTGTCGATGGCCAGCACCTCGTTCGGTCCAATCGTCCTGGTCTTCGAATCGGCGGCCGGAGCGCTGCCTGGCTGGGGATTGTAGGAGAGCGTGACCACGACCGGCGATGCGCTGGCGTTGTAGACGCGCATGTCGCTGTGGAAGTTGGATGAACCGTTGTCGAGTTCCGCGATTCCCGGGGCCACGAAGCGGCTGGCTGCAATTTCGCTCGGCTGCACGGGGAAGACCAGCAGCGGATCGCTGGTCTTGTTGTCGAGGACCGAGGCGTACGCGCTGACCTTGCCGCCGGTGGACGTCACCTGCACTTCCACACGGCCGTCGCTCAGTTGCTGCGAGCCGAGGTTGAAGACGGTGGCCATGTTGTCCTGGCGATGTTCGAACGGCTGGAGGTCGAACCTCGCTTCCTTCACCACGTTGCCGGCGATGTCGAAGAGCCTGGCCAGGACGCTCGCTCCTTCGCCTGAACCTTCGACGAATCCGAGGTTCGTGCGGTACGCGGCGCTGGAAGCGATCTGCTGGAGGCTGATCTTCGCGTTGGCGTTCGAGGTGAGGCTGCCGATGAACGAGCCGAACGGAATGGCCGGGATGAACTGTCCGAACGTCCCGTTGCTGGCGACGTTGAAGGTGCGGCTGGAGGCGACCGTAGTGCGCGACGAACTCGGAGCGCCACCCGTGGAGAGCGGTTTGATCTCGAGCGTGCCCTGGGCGTTCTCGCCGAAGAAGCCATTGCCGAAGAAGTCGCGCACGATGTCGTTGAGCGCCTTGGTGTCGCCGCCTGCTACGGTGAGCTGCGTGGCGAGGCCCTTCTCGGTTCCGTTGCTGCGCGTCGGAGTCCAGGAGAGCTGGTAGGTAATCGCCCCGAGAGATGTGTTGGTCAGGCGGATGTCCGATTTGAACTGCGACTGATTGGCTCCTGCCGCGTGAGCGATCGCAGGAATGATCAGTGTCTGCGCGCTCGGTGTCGTGGTGCGGGGTGTCGGTGAAACCGGCGTTGCGAGACTGACCGATACCGGCACGCTGACCGGAGGCACGGTGGTGGCCAGGCCATCCTTCCCCTGCGCGTTCTGCGTGCGGATCAGTGTGAGCGTTCCCATGGTCGTGCCGTCGGAGACCTGGCTGCCGTCGACCTTGACCTGAACGGTCACCCCTTGCGAAGGAAGGGCGCCGCTCGATGGAACCACAGTGACCCATGGCTGGTCGGTGGTGACCGAAAACGTGTCGGCCAGTGCGGTCTTGCCACTCGTCGGGAAGCCAGCGATGAAGTACGGCAGCGTCATCGTTGCAGTCATGCCGCTCGTTCCTGCGAACGACGGATCGTTAGCTCGCGCGGCACGGCGCACCACTTTCGAAGTCGCGGAGTATCCGCTCTTCAGCGTCGCGTCGCACGACGCGATGGCACGGACGCGGTAGTAGAAGGCCGTGTCCTGCGTAAGGTCGGGCCGCGGGGCGACCTTGAACTGCGTGGCGCCGGTCACCGCGAATGTCGCCGGGTTGGTAAAGTCGGGATTGGTCGATTCCTGCAATTCGAAGATGGTGGCGTTCGTGTCGGTGAAGTAAGCGTTGAAGTCGATCGCCGTTTCGATCGCCTGAGGCGCGCCGAGCGTCGGAATGGCCGGCGTCGAGCAGGAGATGGTGACGGTGGCGGTGCTGCTCGTGGTTGGACCGCACTCGTTGGAGACGCGCACCCAGTACTTCGTCGCTCCGGAGGTGGAGAACGGTCCGAGGTTCAGGCGGTCGGCCGTCGCTCCAGCGATCGGCTTCGTTGTGTCGGGAGCGGTGCCTTCGTACCACTGGTACGCGAAGGGACCCTGACCGGCCGCGACGACCAACAGCGTGAGCGAAGAGTTGATGCTGCTGGTGGCGTTGCCCGGGCCGGTGAGCACCGGTGCCGTGCAGGTGCCCGGGACGGTGAGGACGGCCACGGCGCTGTCGATCGTGCCGCAGGAGTTGGCGACGCGCACCCAGTACGAGGTGGTCGTGGTCAGTGGCGGCGTGGTGAACGCGTTCGAGTTCGTCCCGACCGGAGTGGTCGTGACTCCTGCGGCTCCCTGATACCACTGGTAGGTCAGCGTCGCTGAACCGGCGACGACGACTTGCAATGGCACGGACGTATTCGCGGTGATGGTCTGGCTGGAAAGGTTCTGCGTGAAAGCCGGGGCGTTGCACTGCGCCGGAGTGAGCGTGATCGTGGCGCTGTCCTGCGGCGATCCGCAGCTGTTGGACACGCGCACCCAGTAAGTGCGCACGGCGGTGATGGGCGGCGTGACGTACCCCGCGGTCGTGGCCACGAGAGTCGACGTGTTCCCGCTGCTGCCTGCGTACCACTGGTACGTCAGATTCGAGCCGGTGGCGATCACCGACAACTGGACGGTGTCGCCCGGCGTGACCGTGCGATTGCCCGTCACGCTGGAGATCGCAACGGGGAAGCAGAGTCCACTGCCGTAGACCGTGGCCACCGCTTCGCGATCCCGATCCTGCAGCAGCGCGCCGTTGCCGGCGTTGAAGCTGGAGAGCATCACCGATGCGTTCGAACTAGTCGGAGGTGCGGGCCATCCCTCGGCGTGCTTGAGGCCGATGCCGTGCCCGAATTCATGAGTGAGGATCGACTCGACCTTGGTCTGCGAGAACGCACCCGGCTTGACGAGAATGTCCATCTCCACGATCGAATGGAACGACTCGCCGTTGAACGTGTTGCCGCCGTTGCCGTAGATCAGCGCGCAACCGTTGCCGGCATCGCACCAGCTCGATGGGAAGTCGCTCTGGCTGCTGCTGAAGTCAACCGCGTTGATGGCGTCGGGGGTGAGAGTTGAAATTGCGGTGGTGCCGCCGTTCGACAGCTTGATGGCGGCGGCCGGCTCGTTCGTCCAGGCCGCGGCTGCCTTGGAGACGGCCAGGTTCACATCGACCGAACCCTGCAGGTTGTTGTATTGGAGGCTGATGGTGGGGCAGGCGGCAGCGGGGTTCTCGCAACCCGGCCAGCGCACCGGTTTTGTAACGTTGGCCACATCGGTGACGATGAGGCAGAACTGCGAGGCGGTGTTGGCGTTTGCTTGCGGGACGAACGAACGCTCGAGCGCAGCGGTACGCATCGGCAGCGGCGCGACGACTCCCTTCAACGACTCCTTCACCCAGCGCACGTACTCGGCGGCTGGAAGCGGCGCGCTGACGTGCTCGTGTTCGTCTATGGTGCAGATTGCTTCGCGAATCAAAGCGTCGCCTTCAGCGAAGCGAAGGTGGCCGAAGGTCATGTTCGCCGTGTAGAACGTGGAGTTGGAACCGCGACGGAGGAAGGCCAGGGCATGTTCGCCCGGTGCGTAGACGGCCGATCCCGGCACGAGCAGGAAACGGTCGCCGAGGGAGCCGCCGAGTTCCACGATGTCTACGGTAGATCCGGCGAGAAGCGCGCCCTTGATCGTCTCGTCGACGAGAAAGCGGTAACGCGTCGAGATCATGCCGCGCTCACCCTCGATCCCGGTCGCGGAGAGCACGGTCCCCGAGACGATGGCATCCGATCGATCGACCAGCTGGGCATCGGTGGGTGCTTCGACGCTCGTCGCCGCAGCGAGAGGAAATGAGAAGAGCGCAAACGCGACGATCGCGAGAGTCAGAGAACGCATGAAGCCTCCGTGGAAGACGATGGATCAGAATCGAACCGGGTCCGGATCTGCCTGTCGGGACCGGCCATTCGCACCTCGGATCCGGCAAGGCTCATGCTGCGGCGTGAGCCGCTGATGAGCGTCCGGAACTGAAGGTGAGTGGACTCGGTCGTGCGGTTCAGGGGGATCCGATTGGTGCTGTCGGGGATTGTAGCAAATAACTTATGTCTCTACCATCAGGCAACCCCATCACAATGAGTCTCTTCCCCCAACGGCGGCGTGACGTACAACACGCTTCTGCAAAAGGATGCGCTGGCCCCCGGCGCGTCGTGCAGCTCAGGCTGGCTCCTTTGACGCGTACTTCCGTCCATCCTTAGGAATGTGAAGGCGGTCCCTTTGAAGAAGCGGCGGTTGGTTGTAGCCTTCTGCGATCAACAAACCAGGAGATCCAGACCGATGAATCGTTCACTTGCGGTGGCAGGCATCATTGCAGTTTCGTTGTGCGCAGCATCTCCGTCGTTTGCGGACGCTACGATCGAGCAGAAGACGCGCGTGCAACTCGGGGGCGCGATCGGCAGCCTCGTCAACACGTTTGGCGGCAAGGCTGCGCGCGAGGGCCTCGAGAACACTGTGGTCGTGAGTGGTGATCGCAAGATGACACGCACCAGCAACAGTGGCGAACTCGTCGACCTGGCCGAGGAGAAGGTCTATCAGATCGACTTCGAGCGCAAGACGTACAAGGTCATGACCTTCGCGGAGATGCGCAAGCAGATGGAAGACGCTCGCAAGAGGGCGGGTGAGAGTGATGACAGCAAGGGCGACAAGGGCAACAAGGGTGAAAAGGCACCGGAATACGACGTCGACTTCACCATCAATGAGACCGGGAAGAAGCAGGTGATCAATGGCTTCAACACGAAGCAGGTGATCATGACCGTCGTCATCCGCGAGAAGGGGAAGAAGCTCGAGAAGTCGGGCGGCACGGTGATGACGTCCGACATGTGGACGACCGGGAAGCTCGGCGCGATGCATGAGGTCGCGGACTTTGATGCCCGCTACTACAAGAAGTTGTACGGCGGGATGCTGTCGGGCGCCGAGATGCAGCAGATGGCGGCGCTGATGATGACGTCGCCGACATTCGGGAAGGCAATGAAGACGATGAGCGAAAAGCGTGGCAGCCTGGAAGGGACGCCGGTGCGCACGCTCATGACGTTCGAGGCAGTGGCAGGCACCGAGCAGAAGAGCGAGGAAGCCTCGGAAGACAGCTCGGCTTCCTCCGAGTCGGCAGCCACGGCGATGATCGGCGGACTTCTGGGGCGCATGAAGAAGCGCAACAGCGAGGAAGCAGAGGCGAAGAAGCCTGAGACGCCGGGACACACGCGCCTCTTCGAGTCGACCACCGAACTGCTGCGTGCAGATTCGCGCGCCGACTCCGCCTCGCTGGCCGTTCCGGCCGGGTTCAAGCTGCGGAAGTAGCGCTCTCGTTCACGGTGCGCTCGATCAGCTCGTCCTTTTCTTTCCAGAGCTGATCGAGCCACTCCTTGAAGCGGTCCCGCTGCAGGCCCGGTTCGGTGACCGCCTTGTCGAAGAATTCCGCCGGCACGTCGATGCGGCGTGCCCGCACGACGACCCGCTGCACCCGCCCGCACAGGAAGTCCCACATCGCGCGCTGGTGTCCCGGATAGATGACCGTGACGTCGATGATGCCGTCGAGGTTCTCGCCCATCGAGGCGAGCACGAAACTCACCCCTCCGGCACGCGGCCGGAGCAGGTGGCGATACGGGGAAGACTGCTGCTCTCGCTTCCGCTGCGAGAATCGCGTGCCCTCGACGAAGTTGAGGATCGTCACCGGGATCTTTGCGTAACGCCGCGCGGCGCGCCGGGTGGTCTCGAGGTCATGGCCGCGCTTCTCCGGATGTTTCGCCAGGTACTCAGGCTTGTGCCGCTTCATGAACGGAAACTCGAGGCCCCAGCAGGCCAGGCCGAGAATCGGAAACCAGATCAGTTCCGACTTCAGGAAGAAGCGGACGAACGCGCTGCGCCGGTGAAACGCGCGAAAGATCGCGAGGATGTCGAGCCACGAGATGTGATTCGAGAGCACGAGGTACCGCCCGTCCAGGCTGATCCCTTCGACCGGCTCGATCTCCCAGCTCGTCGGGATCATGAAGTCGGTGATGCGATCGTTTCCCGCCACCCATCGATCGGCCAGCGCCGCAAGAAACAGGATGATCCCCCTCCGCCTCCGCGGAGGAATAGCCAGTCGCACGATGCCGCCGAGCAGGATTGGCGTGCCCCACAGAAAGAGGTTCAGGCAGTAAAGAATCGTCGTGACGACGGCGCGGATCATCGTGGCCGACAGTTAACACGAAACGCGTCAAAGGACGAATTCAGAACGCAGAAGTCAGAATTCAGAAGAGAGAAAAGGGAACGAGGCGCGGACCCGAGCCGCGCGGTGATCGCAACCGTTCCGCGCCCAGATCGTTCGACCGCGATCCGTGGATCCTCGCGATGAAACTGCGGTGAGCGGAGCAACGCGGTGTAGGAGTTGGTCACTGAACGGTGAAGGGGATTCGCTGCCCTCGTCGCTCCGGCGTATGATCGTCGCATCCCATGCCCAACGACCCAGGCCCGGATTCGGTCCCTTCGCTGAACTCCGAGTGGACCACGACGCTGGAGGATTCCCGGGAGTCGCTCGAGCGCCAGCTCGCCGAGGAGCGACTCCGGTCAGATCACCTCAGCCTCCTCGGAAGCGCGATTCATGTGTCGGGACAGGGCATCGCCATCCTGACACCTGCGGTCGAGGCGGTGGGGCCGCGCGTTGCATTCGTCAACGAGGGCTTCTGCGCGATCTATCAGCGCCCCAAGGAAGAAATCATTGGCGAGACCCTGGAGATCTTCGGGATCGTCGAGCAGCATTCCGCAGTCCTGACTGCGCTGCTCCATCATGTCTTCGAATCGCGTCCTTTCCATGGGGAAGCAACCGCCGTTCGAGTCGATCACTCGGAGTTCGAGATCGACATCGAGCTCGTCCCGGTGTCGGATCAGGGGCAGCTCACCCACTGGGTCGCATTCGTGCGCGACATCACGGAGGCGAAGAGCCAGGTGGTAATGCTCCGCCATCAGGCCATGCACGACGCACTGACTGGCCTTCCCAATCGAACGCTTCTTTTCGAGCGCCTGGAAAAATCGGTGGAGGCTTCGAAACTCGGCGGCAACGGGCTCGCTCTGCTGGTCATGGACCTCGACCGGTTCAAGGAAGTCAACGACACGTTCGGCCATCACTTCGGCGACATGGTGCTCAAGCAGGTCGCATTCCGGATCTCGAATCAGCTGAATGCGACGCAGACCGTGGCGCGACTCGGTGGCGACGAATTCGCGGTGCTGCTGCCACTCGTGGCAGACGCCAACGAAGTGGCCGCTATCGCGCGACGGATCCTCAACACGCTCGAGCAGCCGTTCATCGTCGAGAATCAGGTCCTCGAAGTAGGAGCCAGCATCGGCGTGGCGATGTTTCCGGAGCATGGCGCCGAGGCGCGAGTCCTGCTCCGCCGCGCCGATGTCGCCATGTACACCGCCAAGGAGGCGCAGAGCGGCTACGTGTTCCACCGCGACGACCGTGAAGCGCGCTCGCCGGATCACCTCTCGCTGGTGGTCGAAATGCGTCACGCGCTCGAGCGGAACGAATTCGCGCTTTACTACCAGCCGAAGATCCACATGAAGAGCGGCCTCGTGACCCGGGCCGAGGTCCTGATCCGCTGGCAGCATCCCACGCGTGGCCTGCTGCCTCCATCGGTGTTCATCCCGATTGCCGAGCGGACCGGAATCATCCGCTCCATCACCGACTGGCTGCTCGACAAGGCGCTCGAGCAGGTTCACATCTGGCAGGAGGCCGGGGCGCCGCTGCACATTGCCGTGAACGTCTCCACCAAGAGCCTGCAGGAGCAGACGCTTCCGGCGAAGATCAACGCGCTGCTCGACAAGTGGAAGGTCGATCCGCGGTTCCTCAAGATCGAGATCACGGAGAGCAGCATCATGGCCGATCCGGCGCATGCGCTGGCGATCCTGTCGATGCTGCAGTCGCTCGGTGTCCGGCTGTCAGTCGACGACTTCGGCACCGGCTACTCGTCGCTCACCCATCTCCGCCAGCTTCCGATCGACGAAATCAAGGTCGACAAGTCGTTCGTCCTGGGAATGACCTCGGGCGACGCCGACACGGCGATCGTTCGTACCGTCATCGACCTGGCGCACAACCTCGGCAAGCAGGTCTGCGCCGAGGGCGTGGAGGATGAGGCGACGTGGCGGATGCTTCACGAGATGGGTTGCGATCTGGCGCAGGGATTCTGGATCAGCCAGCCGATGTCTGGAGAAGCGCTTATGGACTGGCTCGTGAAGTCTAACTGGGGTTTGAACTTCCGCTCGCTCACGCGCTGGCAGGGGACGCCTCAGCCGGTGCATGACTGGATGGAGTAGTCGTTCGCCTGAGCGCCATCGCGATTGCCGCCCAGAAGCAGAGCAGCGGCGCGAGCGAGAGCAACGAACCGGGGCCGAAGCCGATCTCGCCGAGATTGAAGCTCGACCACTCGCTCACAGGTGACCCCGGAGCGTGATGCTGGAACGGCAGCATCTCGTCCGCAGCGACTCGATTGGCCGACGTGTGTCCGGTGTAGAGCGTCCGGATCCACACAGGAACGTCGTCACTCTGAAGCGCCGAGCCGGTGATGAGCGAGGGGAGGATGTACTTGCCGATCGGATCGCGAAAGTGATCGGGCGGCTGCGGATCGACGGCGGTCACCGCGAGGTTGAGCACGATCGAGATTGCCGCCAGGATTCGGAAGAGCAGGCGCGGCATGCTTGCATTGACGAGCAGCAGGCCGATCAGCGGAACGACCGGGATGAGGTAACGGGGGCCGATCGCGTATCCGCCATGCCATCCGTTGAAGCTCGCATTGACGACGACGAAGAGCACGAACGCCAGCGCGATCGCGATCAAAAGTCTTCGTCGCTCCACGGTCCTCGCGAACTCGGCAGCTCCGAACGCGCCGAGCAGGAGTACGGGCGCAATGTAGAAGAGACCGCGGTAGGAAGAAAACGTGATGCCGAAGAGAGACTCCCACGCGGGCAGCGCGAAGATGCCCAGGAACGCGCCCGGTGTGAGAAATGCTGGATTCGTCGTGGCGATCGACGTCCTCGCGGGCGAGCCGAAGGCGACCCACTGATAGATTGCGAGGAGAATTGCGAATGGCATTCCGCCTGCGACGAAGAGCAGCAGGTCACGCAATCGATTCCGGCTGCGCAGGTGGATGAGCAGCGCAATCGGAAGGATGGCGAGAATTGCCAGGTAGTTGACGCATGTGGCCAGCCCGAGGCAGACGCCGGCAAGCACCAGGGGCCTGCGCAAAAGCCCGGCGGCGATTCCAAATGCGGTGAGGATCAGCAGCGCGCTCGGGACGTGCATGAAGAGCATCGTCGAATAGGCAAAGACCGGCGTCCCGAGGGCGATGACGAGGGCCACTACGGCCGCGTTGCGGGACGTCGCACCGAGTCGAAGTGAGAGAAGAAACAGCAGCGCGCCGAGAGCCGCGCCGCTGAGCGCATTGACGGCCACGGTGCAGAGATAGAGGTCGATGGTCAGTTTGAGTGGATCCTTCGGTGGACCGGCCGTCAGGTAGATGAGCGCGTAGGGCAGCGCCGTGATCACCCCCATCCCGGGAGGTTTGTTGGGATAGGTGCGCGAACCGTGATGCGAAAGATCCGCGGTATTGCCGAGGTAAGCGTCGATCGCCAGCGTCTGTCGCTCGACGATCGCGCGCGCCTGGCTGAACTGGGCATTCTGACCAAACCCGCTTCCCCCAAAGAAATAGGCGTACGTGACCAGCAGGGAAAAGAAGATCAGCGCTGCGGTGCGCCGGTCGCGAACGGACATGAGCGCAGTCTAACCCGGACGATTCATGAGGGCTCCGTCGCGATCGCCGATTGAACCTGCCTGCCGGCGGTTCAGCGGGCGATCAGGTAAAGGTCGGACAGGAGGCGTGTGTAGCTGTAGACGATCGTCCTGCCATCCGCACTGGGCCAGACCGGGCCGACGTTGATCAGGCCGGACGCTTCGGCGGGAATCACTTCGCGCATCGGCGTTCTAGCGCCTGAAGCCAGGTCGACCAGTGTGAGCCTGGCCGGGATCTTTCCGAAGGTCGTGACGTAGAGGGACTTGCCGTCTGCGGTGAAGCGCACCGGCACGTCGCCTCGTTCGAGTGATGGCAGCGCGATCACGGAGCCGGAATCGACTGGATAAAGAAGGAACTTTTTCTCCGGGGTGCGACCCAGCACGAAGGCGCCGTCCGGGGTGACCACGGTTCCAATCACCCCCTCGGGGGTGACCGCGCGAGGAGTTGAAACACCGGACACAGGCTGCATCCACATCCGTGGTGGCCGGTCGCCTTGCGCGGCGGAAAACAGAATCCGCTTTCCGTCCGGGAACCAGCGCGCGGTCCGGTGATCGAGTTTGTCCCGCGTGATCCGGACGGCCTGGCCGGTTCCGGTGGGAAGCATCATGACCGGCGCTGGCTTCTGCTCCCGAGGGATCGACAGGACCCAGCGACCGTCTGGCGAAAGCGCTTCGCTCGTTCCTTCGCCGAGCTTGATGGCCGCACCGCCCTCGAGATCCCGCAGGTAAATGCCGAAGGTCGATCCACCCGCTTCGCCCGACTCGCTGAACAGAACCTTGCGTCCGTCGCGCGAGAGATCGCGGATCACCGAGTAGTCGAGCCAGGAGAGGTCGCGTTCCTTCATCTCGCCTTCGAGGGAAGCGAGAATCCCGGCGCGGATCTTCTGCTGCGATGCGAGCACGCGGCCGTCGCGCGCGATGTCATGCAACCACAACGATCCCGCGGTCGTCGCCATGACCCTGCTTTTTCCGCTCGTATCGACAGCGCGCAGCGAACGCCCGTGCATGGTGACCGATTCTGCGGAAAACCAGATCCGCCCGTCTCGCGGATGCCAGGCCAGTCCCTGAACGCTCTGCAGTTCTTCGGTCAGGGTCTTCGTCTGATGCGTGGAGAGGCTGAGCAGCCTCACGCTGCCGCGATCATCATTCGTGAACGGATGATCGATGAAGGCAATCGACTTTCCATCGGGCGAGAAACGAGGCTGGCCGATCCATCCCTGCGTGGAGTAGAGCACCGTCCCGATGGGAAACTCGAGTCTGGTCTTTCCTTCGACCATCCTCACGACTGCGAGGGCGCGACCGTCCGGTGTCCAGTCGGCCGATTCCACATCCTCGAGAATCTCGCGCGGCGCGCCGCCGGAAATTGCAACCTGCGCCAGAGTTCCCGCGTCGCGCAGGTAGCCGATCGGATGCCGGCGCAGCGAGATTGCCAGCTCTCCAGTCGAGGAGACCGCCAGGATCTCGGAGACACCGAATCCCATGTCGCGTGACTCGGGTGAATCGGGCCGCACCGAAAAGAGCGAGACCTCGCTGCCTCCCCAGCGCGCGCCGTAAAACACCGTCTGACCGTCAGGGGAGAAGCGTGCGTTGAAGATGGTGCCGCTGCGGAACGTGAGGCGCTCGTAACGCGGCGGAGGAATGGTGCCCCGCGTTCGTCCGTACAGGAAAGCGGCGCTCGCGATCAGGGCTGTGAAGAGCAGGGCCATCGCCGGCTTGATCCATTGCCGCCAGCGAATCATCGAGGAGCGGTAGGCAATGGAACGACTGGTCAGGCCGGAAATCTCGCCGAGTCCGAACGCGAGGTCGCGCGACGACTGGAAACGATCGTCAGGATTCTTCTCGAGGCAGTGCCGGATCACGCGCTCCAACGTGTCTGGAACCTTGATCCCCTGCTCCGCGAGATCGAGTGGCTCCTCCTTGAGGATCGCGTTCAGCGTCTCGATCGGCGAATCGCCGCGGAACGCCGGACGTCCCGAAAGCATCTCGTGGAGGATGGCTCCAAAGGAGAAAATGTCGGAGCGGTGATCGCCGGCTCCGCCGCGTACCTGCTCGGGAGCCATGTATCCGACGGTGCCGAGAATCCTCCCGGGCTCGGTGGGAGGCAGGGTCAGTGCGTGCTCGTCCACATCGCCGCTCATCCCCGGAATGCGCTGTCCAATCAGCTTCACCAGGCCGAAGTCGAGAATCTTCACCTGGCCATCCCGCGTGATGAAGAGGTTCTCGGGCTTGAGGTCGCGATGGACGATTCCCTTCTCGTGGGCGGCGGCGAGACCTCGCGCAATCTGGACGGCGTACTCGGCGGTCCGGCGGGGATGAATCGGACCCTGACGGATTCGGGCGCGCAACGATTCGCCCTCGAGCAACTCGGAGACGATGTAGCGCCGCTCGTTTTCTACACCGACGTCGTAGACCGCCGTGATGTTCGGATGATTGAGCATCCCGGCGGCGCGAGCTTCCTGCTCGAAGCGGCGAAGCGCTTCAGCATCGCGGACGTAAGACTCGGACAGCACCTTGACCGCGACGTCTCTGCCCAGACGGGTGTCGAGAGCACGGTACACTTCGCCCATTCCACCCGCGCCGATGGCGGCAATGATCCTGTACGGGCCGAGCATCGTGCCGGAATCGATCATCGAGTCTCACCATAGCATTCCGTTCCCCTCGCCGGAGCGATAGGTCCACAGTGGGCAAGCATCGGGCGCTACGCGTCAGGCGAGGCGACTTCCCAGATCATCGACCGGCTCATTTCCTGGACTGCTTCGTTCCAGGTCGGGCGCGCGCACTCTGCGAGCAGTTGTGCGATTCCCTGAATGGTCGCGGTCCAGTCGAAGGCCGGCAGGATCATCTTGCCGAGTCCCCACGACGGTTCAGGATTGTGCGCGAGACGGGCAGGGGTGATGACGGCAAACGAGAAGGTCTCTTCGCCCGGCTCATCCTTCGGACCGACGACGACCCGGAAGCGGATTTCACAATCGAACGGATCGGGGGGCATGGCGGGCGGATCGAGGTCCGGGCTGTGGATGTTGAGAATTTCTGGATAGATCATGAGCGCGAAGCGCATGGTACCCCGGGAGAAGGTGGATCGTTCGCGGCGCGCTCTCCGTCCGAGGTCGCCCCGCCCACGCACGTCATGCTGAGCCGGCGTAGCGCGGCGAAGCAACTCAAGATTCCGCGCTGTTCTTTTGCGCCACCCGCCCGCTCCGTTGTTTCGATTCTCGTATCTTGAGTTCCTTCGTCGCGCTCCGCTGCGGCAGCGCTTCGCGCGGCTGCAGCTCCGCCGGCTTCAGGATGACGTGGGACGAGCCGGCTCCCTCACCCGGCGGTCTGCTGGTCATGAATCAGCCAGAGACCGGAGAAGCCGCGAAGGAGACGGAATCGCGAACGGTAAAGCTGCCGCATCATCTGCGGAACGGTGTAGTACGCCGCTTCGCTCAGGAGGTCGCCAAACTGCTCGTCGAGTTCCTTGGAGAGGGCCAGGCTTTCCTTCGCTCTCTCCAGGAGGTCAAGTCCCGGATCGACGCCGGCGCCAACCGCCGTCGAGAGAATCGTCGCTTCCTCGCCGATCTTGATCCTGAGAGCGGCCGCGCGAAGGTACGTCGTCCAGAGTTCCTCGCCATCTTCGGGCGCTTCCTCCGCCATGCCGTTGAACAGTTTCAGGTACGCGGCAATCTCCCAGGTTTCCAGACGCAGTTCGCGCACGGCTGGAAACTTTCCGATCTCCTCGGGGTGATGACCTCGCCCGGCCGGATCGATTCCGGAGGCGATCCGCACCAGGAAACGCAGGAGAGGTTCCATCTTGCCGAAACGCTCGGCGATCAGTTCGTAGTGCTCCGCTTCGTCGACATACGCTTCCGGAATCTCCGGCGCGTCAAGCAGTTCGATTTCCTCGTCCGTCGTCAGTCCTCGATCGAGTTGCGCGAGGATGCTTCCCATGCTGGCCTTCAGCTTGGCGATGACGTCGTGCTTGATGTTCGACTCGGCTCGCAGGACGTCG
Organism: Thermoanaerobaculia bacterium; assembly: GCA_046590585.1. GTDB lineage: Bacteria > Acidobacteriota > Thermoanaerobaculia > Gp7-AA8 > Gp7-AA8 > JBKJVD01. Next base: position 14,895 of record JBKJVD010000167.1, read on the forward strand.
AACCTTTCCTTGTGCTTCCGGAAGCGGGCGATCTCCTCGAGCAGGGCCGGATTCGTCTCTCCGAAGTTTCTCTCGAGCGAATCACCGTGCTGCATCAATTTCTGCGCATCATCGACGATCCGCTTTTCTTCGCTCTCGTAAAGCTTCGCAAAGCGATTCTTGGTGGTGACATTGAGTTCGACGATCGACATCAACACGTCGGGATGAAAGTAGAGATCACCGACCCGGTGCTTGAAGACCCTGGAGTTGCGCAGCAGACTCTTCTCGGTGAGGTCATCGAAGTCGACCGCGTGCACCACCTCGTCACGCATCGACCGGATCGCGCGGATGACGCGTGCAATTTCCTCTTCCGGCGGATCAGCGCATCGCATGATCGAAACGAGCGCGATGACCTTGTCCCGCAGTTCGAGCGACAGACGTGGCACATATTCTCCGCGGTCCTCGATGAACTCCTCACCGATTCGCGTGAGCAGGAAGTCGAGTTTGTCGCGACGGTCGCCTTCCACCGCATCGGAGTAGAGGTAGAACTTGATGAGACTGAATACGATCGTCTCATCCTGCTTCTTCAACTTCTCGAAGAAGCGCCGGAGGACCGACGGTCCGATCTTGTCGTCCGCGACCAGTAGCATTTGCGAGGCGCTGTCGAGTTCTACCTGACTCGCGTCCAGGGCTTCGTTCGCAGTCACTGCCTGCGCGACGTTGATCGACGTTCCAGCCAGCTTGATGCGCTCGTAGACCGCCTGAAAATCGAAGGTATACGGCAGCGGCTCGTTTATGAAATTCTTGAACACACCAGCGACGAACTGGTGGAACGTCCACATCGCTTTAAAGCGATCCGCTATACGGACATACCGCCCGTGAAGTGCCCCGATTTCGAGTACGGCCACGCTTTTCCTCGGATGCTATGATTCTGGCACAAATGGCTCAGACCACGTTAATCAGCAGAGAGCAGATCAACCAGCGGGTGGC
>JBKJVD010000180.1:0-11473 GCA_046590585.1 Thermoanaerobaculia bacterium
CGCGAAGTTTGAAGCACCGTGGCGTGGAGGGCTAACCGCGTGCGGCACCGTCACCACAGTGGACTTCGAGTCGACAATCTACATTTGCGCGACCCCTCATCCGGCGCTACGGCGCCACCTTCTCCCACGGGGAGAAGGGAGGCTTAGCCCTCTGGCTCCCCTCACCCATCTGCGTCTGCGGGAAACGTACCCGGAAGGAGCAGAATTGAGAAAAGAGTCAGAAGCTGACTGCTCGCTCTCACTTCAGCATTCAGCATTCAGGATTCAGCATTTTTTCTAACTTCTGAATTCTGACTTCTGCGTTCTGAATTGCCTCTAGCCAGCCTAATACCTGATCTCAATCACAGCAGGCAGTGCTCCTGCCGAAATCCTGATCTCTCCCTGCTTCATCGTCGCTACGCGTCCGTTCACCTTGACGTTTCGCGCCAGACGGACGAGCGGGGGGCGAACCAGAAAGCCGCCCGGGGGTTGTGCGCTCCCTCCGAGTTCCATCCGCATTCCGTCGTCGTCACCGTGCATGACCAGGTCGAGCGTTCCGAAGTGGGTGTGCAGACCATGGAGAGTCACTCCATTCTCACGAGTCCAACTCTCGGGAACACCGGCAGCTACCACGAGCGCGCTGCCTTCTTCGTACGCCAGCATGTCCAGCACCGAGCGGATGAAATCCGAGCCGACCCACGTGTGCGGCATGTCGCCAATGAAGCGCGGCGTGGCAGGATCGCGGAAGACGACCTCGGCCCACTGGTTCCATGCCGCAGGGCGCAGGTCATGAAGAAAGAACCGGAGCATTTCGTGCGCGCGGTCCCGCCATCCGAGACGGATGAAGGAGCCGATGGCGCGGGTCTCGTAGGGGGTGTAGGCCTCCCAGACCGGGCTGGTGATTCGTTTCATCGCCTCCTGGTAGTAGCGCTCGAACGTTGCCTCGAGGGCGGCACGATCGAGATTGGGCAATTCATCGCCTGGCGCGAGTGCAACCGTCGTCGAGGTCGCGTCGAAGTCTCCGAGTTCCACAGAGCCGGGGATGTAATCGATCTTATGCTCGCGTCGCGTGGCCTCGATCGATGCGAAGAAGTTCGTACGAAATGTCGCGGTGAGGCCTTCGTAGCGTGTCCGCTCCTTGTCGCCCAGAACTTCCGCCAGGAAAGCGGCATCGCGCAGTCCGCGAAGCGTGAAGAAGTCGTCCCAGTAGGAGTGCATCGGCTTCGATGAGTAACCCTCGTGGCTGATCGACTCCGGCATAAGACCGTAGAACGCGCGGCGGGCCGGCGACTGGTAGTCGGGGGTCATCCTCTGCTGCGTGAGCGTCTCGATGTAGGCGACCGCCTTCTGAACATGCGGCCAGAGCCGTTCGACGAACGCGCGGTCGCCGGTGTGGCGGTAATACTCGGCGATCAGGTAGATGAGTTGACCGTGGCTGTCGTTCTCCGGCACCGGATCGGCGCCGCGCGCATCGACGCAGCAGGGAACCTTCCCGCTCGGAAACTGGTACGGCGCAAACCATTCCGCGAATGCGCGAACCGGTTCGTGAAGGCCGACGCGCAGGAGTGCTGCGGACGTGAGCGAGCCGTCGCGAATCCAGGAGCGGTCGTACGATCGCGATCCCGGCTGGATCGACGGACCATCCTGGTTGACGAGGATGTAGCCAACGTTGCTCTTGATGACGCGAGAGACCAGCGCCCCCTCCTCGCCGCCCAACTCGAGCGTGAAGCGGTCGAGGCGCTCGCGCCAGTCCTTCGTGGAGGCGCGTAACGCCTCTTTCGCCTGCGCGATCGTGGGAACGTCGGGTGACGAATCCTCCGGCAGTGCGATGAAGACATCGCGAAAGGCGTTGGCCGGAATCGACAGCTTGAACTGCATTGCCGCCGACGCCGCGCCGAACGGGTCGGCGATCGCGGTCGCCTTCGGCAATTCCCCGCTGAGCAGCGTGTCGGTGATGTCGCCTTCGGCGAATGTGGTCGCACCGAAACCATCGACCGCCGTCACCGCCACGACCCGTTTCCCTTCCGCCTTCATCGTGCGCCCATCGAATGTGATGTCGCGAATCTCACTCACGCCACCGGGGACGTTGAGGAACTGCCACGACGGATTGACCTGAAAGGGCCGGGCCGCGAGCAGCAGGGTCACGCTGCGCTGCACGCTCTCCTGATTGCTCACGCGGTAGCGCACATAAAGCGTCTTCTGGCTGGCGTAGGTCGTGACCGAGAGTCTCAGGTCGGGAAGCATCCACTCGACCGTCGGAATCGGGAGATAGCCGCCCGCAAGCGACTGCGACCGGCGGGCGTCATTCCACGTGATGAGCCGGACGCCCGTCCAGAGAAACGGTTCGAGCGAGAAGGAACTGCGGTCGATCTCGACCGCACCATCTTCGCCCAGCAGCACTTCGCGCTCTTCCATCGGGGCGCCAGCCACCGTCCAGTAGGACTGCTCATTCAGCAGATAACGCGGATACAGTCCGCGAGCAGTGGTTGCAGCGATCCGCGAGAAGAACGCATTCTTCGATGAACTGAACGCGAGCGGCTCGATCCGGAGTTCGCGAATCGCGAAGTGGCCGGCGGTTCCGCGCTTCATCACGAGCCGCATGAATCGCGCGTCCGAGTCGGGAAGAAACAGCGGGTCAACGCCACCGCGGCTTCCGATGACCGAACGCACCGTCTCCCAGGTTTTCGCGTCATCAGAGAGTTGGAGGTCGTAGTCGGTCGCGTGCGCGCCGGACTCCCACTCGATCGTCAGGCCTCCGAACTCCCGCGGCGTACCGAAATCGAGCGTCAGCGACTCATCGCGTGCCGTCGAACTCTCCCACGCGGTCATGGAATCCGCGTCGACTGCGGCTCCCGCCGTTCCGCTCGAACTGCGCGCTAGCGGCGCGGGATAGGTCACCGGCCGCGGCGCCAGCGGCGCAAATGAAAGGTCATCGATGAAGACCGAACCCTTGCCCCCGCTGCTGGCCGTGATCACGATCTCGATCGCGGAGATCTCCGTCAGCGGCTTGCCGCCGGACGGCCCCCAGGCAAACTCGAGATGACGTTTCTTGATGCGCACCTTCTTCCAGCCCGCAGGAAACCTGAAGTTGCGCTGATTCAGCCACCAGACATTCTCGCCACTCGCATCGAGAAGCTTGAATTCGAGCGTGTTGGGCGGCGAGTCGCCGCGCAACTGAAACGTGAACTCGTAGTCCGCCGGCAGCGTCAGCGCCAGCGGCTTGCGTGCGATCGCGTAACCGGCGCCACCATGAAAGTCGTAATCGAGGCGCATGGCCCGTCCCGACTTTCCCGCTGGATCGCTCGTGATGCGAAGTTCGACGCCGTCTGAAGGAGCAGCGATCCAGCCCCTGGCGGACGTAAAGTCATCGAGAGTCGCCGCCGTCGCGGGCGCAGTGACCACGAGAGCCGCCGTGATCAGGAGCGCGTTGCGTAAGTGAGTGCAACGTTCCGTGACGTGTTCGAAACCTGCCTCGAGCAAGCCGACCCCCCTCGCCGGATCACCGGCGCAATGACGCCTCGAAGGCCTGCGAGTGTAACGGAAACGCCATTTTTGCCTTTCTCCGCCGATGAGCGGAGAATCGACGAAATGAGGTGATCCATGCGTAACCTGTTGGGTTCGTTCCTCGCCCTCGCCTGCATCCTGCCCCCGCTCTCCGGGTGCCTCAAGAAAGAAACGACAACCACGACGCAGTCCGAAACTGCAGCCGTACCGTCGGCGCCGGCTGAGACCTCGCCCCCTTCGGCTGCATCGGCCCCCTCGCCCGTTCCCGCCCCAACGACCACCACGGACTCAACGGCCTCCACGGCCTCCAGCCCCCCGGCTGCCGCCCCTGCGGGCATCGCCACCGCGGACGGTGAAACTCCTGGCGTGACCGTGACGATCAAGGAATTCAAGCGCGCAAGCGGTGGCACGCTCTCCATGAAGCTGGTCATCACCAATGGCTCAGACAAGAAGCTCATGATCGACTACAGTCTCGGCGACCCGGAGCACTCGATTGCTGACTACGATTCGATCGGTGGCGTGCATCTGATCGATCCGGTTGGCAGGAAGAAGTACTTCGTAGCACGCGATTCCCAGTCCAAGTGTATCTGCAGCCAGGGAGTCAAAGACGTCGAGCCGGGGGCCAGCATCAACGTCTGGGCGAAGTTCGCGGCGCCACCCGCCGACGTGCAGAAGATCAGCGTGATCGTTCCCCACTTTGCTCCTATGGATGACGTGGCGATCGGTGGCGAGTGAGCGCGCGCCTATGCGAATCGCGATCATCATTCTGATCGTTGCTGCCGGATCGATTCACGCGCAGCAGGATCCCGGCGATCCAGGACCGCCCTACCAGCTCAAGGTGCGCGATCTGACCTTTCGCATCGACGAACTCAGCACTCGCATCGACGCACTGAGCACTCGCAGCGACGACGTCAGCGGACGCGTCGAGGATCTCGTCGTCAAGGAGTCGGATACCGAGTTGCGCGTCGAACTCGCTGCGGATGTCCTGTTCGATTTCGACCGATCCGAATTGCTTCCGAAAGGAGAAGACACTCTGACCAGAGCTGCGACCTTCGTCAGAGAGCGAAACAAAGGAGGCATCATTCGCATCGAGGGCTACACCGACGCGAAAGGATCCACGAGCTACAACCGGAAACTTTCGCTGGCCCGCGCCCAGTCGGTCAGGAAATGGTTCGAGGGGCACGGGCTTGCCGGCTCGCGGTTCTTCACCGAAGGATTCGGCGCGGAGAAACCGGTCGCACCGAACACGAAGCCTGACGGCTCCGATGATCCGGCCGGCCGGCAGAAGAATCGCCGCGTCGAAATCGCGATCCGGAAGTAGCAACCTGAAACGAAAAAGCCCCGCCAGTCGCGGAGCTGAGTCGCTGCACAGAATGGTAGGCCCTAGCGGATTCGAACCGCTGACCCCCACCGTGTCAAGGTGATGCTCTACCAACTGAGCTAAGGGCCTGTCTGTGAGGATGAAATGGTAGGCGCTAACGGACTCGAACCGCTGACCCCCACCGTGTGAATGGGAAGGTCAGAGTGCGGCTAACTCCCTTAAAATAAACAACTACCGCACATCGAGAGATTTAGCCTAGTTCGCTCTCTATCCGCGGACAGCCATAGGATAGCCAAATACGGGCTGCGGAAGCAACAGCTGAAGAGTTCGTGAAGAGTTGAGCGGTCCACGCTGGGTTGAAATTCTCGGTATCTGAGTGTCGCTGATCCGCTCAGAAGAACGTGAGCCGGATCGCTCTTCGGAGCAGGGGGTCAGGCGCGCGAGCAGCCAGATCATCGTCGGCGATGCTCGCGTCGCTTTGCGGGTTTTCTGACGGGTTTTTCCAGGGCCTGCGTAACGCGCCTCACTGGCGCGGTTTTGGGGCGAGGATGGCGGTGATGGTTTTCTTTCTCGCTTCGTAGGCGTCGTGGGAGTCTGCGAGAAACTGGCGAAACTGCGGGTTGCCGCGGACGGGGTCCAGAAGCGGGTCGGATGCGAAGAGCGGGAAGCAGGGCATTCCTTCGCGCGAGACTCGTTCGAGCGTCTCCACGCTCTTTGCGGCGTCGCCCAGTTGGGCGTAGGCGCAGGCGATGCCGTACAGGGCGTGGTGAAAGTGAGATGAGGCGCCGCCGAGGCGGATGGTGTCGGCGATGTAGGCCAGCGCCTCGCGGCGGTCGCCGTGTTTCGCCAGGAGTACGGCATACGAGCTTCTGATGTCACCGTTGTGATCGGCCGCCAGGTGTTGCTCGACAAAGCTCCGTGCTTCGTCTTCGCGGCCGAGGTCGAGGAGGGCGATCGGAATCTGGTAACTGTCAGGCGCGTACTCGCGTAGTTCACGCAGCGCCTCGGCGTACTCCCGATGCCACAGCCGTATGCGTGCGATTCGCATGAGAATGTCGCGGTTGCCGGGATACTTGGAGCGCAAACCGACGAAGTCCTGGAGCGCTTCATCCAACAGGCCAACGTGCATAAGGATGTTCGCGCGCATCTCGCGTGCCGCATCGGATGACGGATCGGCCTGCAGCGCCGTCGCGACGTGCAACAGCGCCTCCTCGTGAGGAAAGCCGCGCGCCTTCGTCCAGATCAGTTGAGCCAGGACGAGGTTTGCCTCCGGCGAGCGCGGGTCAGCCTTCAGGATCCTGTCCGCCGCCAGAAAAGCCTTCTGCTCCCAGCTGCGGTCGGGATCGTGGTCGAAGGCCTTCCGGCCATACTGGCGCGCGAGAAGGGTGAGCGCGGGGCGGAACTGCGGGTCGCGCCGCACCACCTCCTCCAGCAGCGGAATGGCCTTATCCTTTGTCGCCCATTCCTGGTCGCCCTCGAAGAATTTCGCCTTCGCGTACAGCTCCGCCACCTGCGCATCAGTCGGTCTTTCCACACCGGGTGCCGTGGCCGAGGGCACGTCCCGCCGCGAGCGATGCGAGAGCCACACACCGGCGACGCCCGCGAGGACGACGAGCACCACGAGCGAGAGCGCCACCGGCCATCGGCGCATCGGCGGAACGGCGTTCACGCGCAGCTCGGTCGGCTGCGACGCCTCTCCACCGCGCGCGACGACTCGCAGTTCCGCGGTGACCGCCTTCATCGACGGCCGCGCCTTCGGATCATTGCGCAGCATGCCGGCGACGAGCGCGGCGAGACGGGGATCGGTCGCCTCCGGCAACGGTTCCGGCTGGTCGTGGAGGATTCGCGCGACGGTCTCCGCCTGGCTCGCTGCGGCGAACGGCGCGCGCCCGGTCAACGCCTGCTGGATCACGCCGCCGAAAGCAAAGACGTCGCACGACGGCTCCAGCGGCTGGCCGCGCAACTGCTCTGGCGCCATGTAAAGCGGTGTGCCGGCGACCATCCCCTGCTTCGTCATTACGTCCGTGGGCGTGTCGGTTGTCGTCGTCGCGAACACTGCCTTGGCCAGGCCGAAGTCGACCACTTTCGCGTAGTCCTGATGGCTGACCATGATGTTGTCCGGTTTGATGTCGCGGTGAACGATGCCCGAGGCGTGTGCCGCGGCGAGGCCGTCCGCGGCCTGAGACAGCAGTTCCGCGATCTCGACGACGGCATGCTTACGCGCCAGCCACTCCCGGAGGTTCCCGCCGTCGATCCACTCCATGGCAATGAAGATTTGCCCGTCTTCGGCCTCGCCGACATCGAAGATCGTAACGAGTGCGGGATGGCTCAGATTGGACGCAGTCTCCGCTTCGCGCTTCAAGCGGATCATCGCCTCGCGCCGGTCGGCGATCGACGGCGCGAGGACCTTGATGGCCACCACGCGGCCGAGGCGCAGATCGCGCGCTCGATAGATCGATCCCATCCCGCCGCTGGAGTGCGGCCCGATCACCTCATAGCCGCCAAGACGGTCGCCCGGCTTCAGTTCTTCAGCGCTCATGGTGTGACCATCTTAGAACGCGGATCGCCATTGCTGGATGGGCTCTCCCCTCGACGAAGGGTTGGACAAGGCCGAGTCTCGCGCATGGCGTACGACGCTCAGCAAGTTGGCGAAGGGAGGGACGGAGGTGAAGGACTCTCGATCGGGCGGAACGCGGTACGCGACCAAGCCCGATCAGCATTGTGAGAAAAACGGAGGCCCCAGCTTGATTCACTGTCTTCCCGCGTAAGTCCTTGCGTTTCTGTCCATCAATCGCAAATACCCCATTGAAATCGCGGAGCGGCGGAATTTGTATGAAGAGTTCGTAAAGAGTTGGACTGAAGAGTGCCCAAGCATTTGGCACCAAAGAAAAAGCCACGAGCGTGATAACTCGTGGCCTCTCAATGGGTTTAAATGGTAGGCGCTAACGGACTCGAACCGTTGACCCCCACCGTGTGAAGGTGATGCTCTACCAACTGAGCTAAGCGCCTGCTTATCTCCGCCGTTCGCCTGCATCCGGAACAGTCCGGAGAGGGCTCCCTCGAAGAGTGGGGAAGAATAGCCGATCTGTCCGCGCGATGCAACGCAGTCCCGCGCGCTGAAATCCCGCCTCCGAAAGATCCGTTACCGGGCTCGCATCTCCGGCTCCTGCAGTCGATCGACAGCGAGGCCGCGACCATCACAAACGCCGCCGGCAGACGCCACTCGGCTCGGCTGACCGTGCCGGGCAGCGGTGAACGCTGGAACTTGCGACGATCGTGGAAACTGAGAGGCCGTTGGACGACCCAATCGACGGCCTCTGAAGATCGGGGGCGCTCCGCGTCCGCGTAAACTTACAAGAGAGGCCCGGCCCTTGCAGAGTCCGGCAGTCGATGTTGATTTCTGCTCCTGACCTCCGCCGGCAGCCACCTGAACGTCTCGCCTCTGGATTGCTGTCAATCCACAAGGGAGGGTCAGCGTGAGCGAAATCGTACCGGCCGCAGAAGCCCTGGGCAGGAGGCGTAGCGTCATCCTTGCGGGACTTCTAATGGTCCTGCTGCTGGCCGCCCTCGACTCGACGATCGTCTCGACGGCACTTCCGACCATCGTCAGTGAACTCGGCGGTCTGTCGCGACTCTCCTGGGTGGTCACGGCCTACCTGCTCGCGCAGACGGTCGTCACACCACTCTACGGAAAGCTGGGCGATCTTTATGGACGGAAGCGCGTGCTGCAATTCGCGGTGGTGCTCTTCCTGGTCGGATCGGCGCTCTGTGGCATGAGCCGTAGCATGCTGCAACTGATCCTCTTCCGCGCCATCCAGGGTTTAGGCGGCGGCGGATTGATGGTCGGGACCCAGGCAGCCATCGCCGACGTGGTTCCCCCTCGCGAGCGTGGCCGCTACCAGGGACTGTTCGGCGCGGTCTTCGGAGTAGCCAGCGTGGCCGGCCCGCTCCTCGGCGGCTTCTTCACCTCGCATTTCACCTGGCGCTGGATCTTCTACATCAACCTTCCCCTCGGGATTGCCGCACTGGCTGTGATCGCGGCCACTCTCCCCGGCGTGTCGAATCGTGTGCGCCATCGCATCGACTATCCCGGTGCAATCCTGCTGGCCATCGCCTTGAGCGCCATCATTCTCGCCACCGATCTCGGCGGCATCAAGTATCCGTGGACCTCGCCAGTCATCGTCGGAACGATCGTCGCGTCGATCGTGGCGCTGGGACTATTCGTCACGGTCGAGCGTCGTGCGGCCGAGCCGGTCCTCCCCCTGCACCTGTTCCGCAATCCCGTATTTACCATCTCGAGCGCGATCGGACTCATCGTCGGTTTCGCCCTCTTCGGATCGGTGACCTACATCCCGCTTTTCCTGCAGGTCGTCCGGCAACTGTCGCCGACCGCGTCAGGACTGCAACTCCTGCCGATGATGGGCGGGATGCTGCTGATGTCGATCCTCTCCGGCCAGGTCATCAGCAGGACCGGCCGCTATCGCATCTTCCCCATCGCGGGCACCGGAGTGATGTCGCTCGGCCTCTTCCTTCTCTCGCGAGTCGGCCTGCACACCCCACTTGCGGTGATGTCGATCTACATGGCCATGCTGGGCATCGGCCTGGGCATGGTGATGCAGGTCCTCGTGCTCGCCGCGCAGAACGCCGTCGAGTACAAGGACCTCGGGGTTGCCACGTCGGGCGCGACGCTCTTCCGCTTCATCGGCGGTTCAGTCGGCACCGCCGTCCTCGGCGCTATTTTCGCCGGCCGTCTTGCCTCGAATCTCACCGCAGCCGGGGCGGGGGCAGTCCATCACGATCAGATGAGCCTCCAGTCGCTGGCCCGGCTCTCTCCCGCAGAACGCGCCCAGTTCATTGGCGCCTTCACCAGTGCGATCGATCACATCTTCCTGATCGCCGCCGCCATCGCTGCCATCGGCTTCGTCATCGCCTGGGCCCTCGAGGAAAAGCCGCTGCGCGAGACGATCGCGGCCGGCGCAGGCGGAGTCGGCGAAGCCTTCGCCGCACCTTCCAGCGAGGAGCCTCTGGCGCAGATCGAGCGCGGTCTCGCCACCCTCGCCACGCGGGAGACGCAGCGCAGGCTCATCGAACGGACCGCCGCGCGCGCCGGTGTCGATCTGACCGTCGCCGCCTGCTGGCTCCTGGCTCGCATCGCGGACGACGCAGCCGCGGACGTCGACACGCTCTCCGCGCGTTACAGCATCGATCGATCCCGGCTGTTCGCAGGACAGGACCTGCTGAGCGAACGGGAACTGATCGTTTCGTTCAGCGATGGCCAGCATCACCTCACCGAGGCAGGACGCGAGGTGCTCGACCGCCTCATCCACGCGCGCCACGAAGAACTCTCGACCCTTCTGGCCCGCTATTCACCCGAACAGCACGCCGAACTCGCCACGCTCATCACGCAGATGGCAAAGCACTTCTCCGATGGGGACCCGGCATGACCCGGACGCGGTCGCGGGAAAAATCTGGACAGCTTACTCGCGGCGAATATAATCGCGCGCCGCACGGTTCCAGTGCGAGCTTCAGGCCGTTGTAGCTCAGTTGGTAGAGCAGCTGATTCGTAATCAGCAGGTCGCCGGTTCAAATCCGACCAACGGCTCCAGTTCCTTCCAGTCCAGAGCAGGCCCACCGTCTCCCGGGCGACAACCGACCAATTCATGCTCGACTTTGCCGGCCATCTCGCGTTTGCGCTGATCGCGCTCTCGTTTCTCGTGCGCGACATCCTGTGGCTGCGCGCACTCTCGATCACCGCGAGCGTAGCCTCGATCTCGTACAGCTACTTTGCACCGTCGCAACCGCTCTGGATCGTCATCGGCTGGAACGTCCTCTTCATCGCACTTAACCTCGTGCAGATCGCCATGCTGTTCCGCGAACGTCGCGGTGTCGAGTTCACCGAGGAGGAGCGGGAGTTGTATCGCACGAGCTTCTCGCGATTTGCACCCGTCGAGTTTCTCCGCCTCATCCGCATCGCTACGTGGAAGGAGGCGGCAGCCGGAACGCCGCTCATGCGCCAGGGCGAGCAGTCGGCCGCGGTGCTGCTGATCTTCAGCGGCAAGGTTCGCGTGGAAAAGAACGGGCGACTTCTCGCCGAACTCCGCTCCGGCGATTTCATCGGCGAGATCGGCTTCGTCAAGCAGACAGCGGCCGCAGCCAATGTGACCACGACCGAACCGACGCGGTACGTCTCGTGGGAGAAGGAGGCGCTCCGCCGCCTCATCGAACGGAACCCTTCGATGTCACTCGTCCTCAACGCGGAGTTGACCGAGGACATGGCGGACAAGCTGGCGCGACGGACCGGGTCGACCGGAGCCTTCGCACCGCCACCCAACCTTCCAGGATGACGCGCGGTAACATCTTCCCAGCCTGGCTGAACTACTTTACGCCGCTGCGAAGGTCGCCAATGTGCACGGCCCTGACCGACGTTGTGCCGCTGCTCAGCGTCGCGTCCGTATAGGTGATCGCACTCAGTCCGAGCAGAACTCGAGCCTGATTGAGTGCGATGCGCAACTCCTGGAAGTGAGCGGCCTTGATCATGCCTCCAGGCGAAACCGTGGGATCGGTAAAGATCGCCGCAGGCAGTCCGGAAGCAGCTCGCACGGCGTTCACCGCCTGCCGCAACTCCGCGAGATGAACTGCCTTGATGAACGTCGACTGCGGAACGACCGG
>JBKJVD010000215.1:0-28554 GCA_046590585.1 Thermoanaerobaculia bacterium
TCGCGCTGATCACCTACGGCGCGGCCACGGCGCGACTCACATGCGGCGACCTGCTCTTCTTCTGGGGACCGAAGGCGCAGCAGTTCTTTCAGGTGGACCGCATCGACGTCGAGTTCCTCGGCTTTCCGCACTACTCGCTGATGCATCCTGACTATCCGCCGCTGCTGAATGTGATTTACGTCTGGGGCTCGATCGTGGCGCGCCGGCTTTCTCTCTGGGGCGCGGTACTTCTCACTCCGATCCACCTGCTCGCTACAGCCTGTGCGTTCGCAGGTTTCGCCGAAAGGTCGCTCGGTCGCGTCCGTGCATGGCGGTACGCTGCCCTGCTCGCCGCGATCCTCGGTTACGGATTCACGACCAGTCGTGCCGCCGGCGGCGCCGACCCGCTCCTCCTGCTGTTCGAAGTCATCGCCCTCAGCGCAATCCTGTTCAGTGAGGATCGGGGTCGCTGGCTCCTCTGCGGACTGGCCCTCGCAGGAGCCGCGATGACCAAGGTCGAGGGCGCCGCGTTCTGCATCGCCCTTCTCCTCGCCACCGCGCTCGTCCGCCGGAGCGTTCGCGAGGTCGCCGTCGCGGCCGCTCCCCCGCTGGTCGCGCTCAGCGTCTGGATCGCGTTCGCCTCCCATCACGGGCTTCTCGACAGCTACGCCCGCGGATCGAAACCGATGGCCTGGAATCAACTCGAGACGATCCTCCGGGCCACTCTCGTCCAGATCAGCTACCGCGCCTGGTACCTTCCATGGATCGCCGCCCTCGTTCCCCTGATTTCCGCGGTGCAGATCCGCAGATTCCTCCTGCCTGCGATCGTAGCGATCCTTTCGGCGGGTTCCATCCTTTACTTTTACCTGCACGAGCCCGACCCCGCCTGGTGGATCAAAACCTCAGCGCAGCGCGTCTTTCTCACGACCCTCGTGACCCTCTTCTTCGCTTCCGTTTCCACGGCCGGCCTTGACCCCTCTGTCAGGCTTTCGCTAGAGTCGCGGCCCGATGGCCTGGTTCCGTAAGGAAAAGAAACCCAAAGAGCCGACTGACAAGCAGGTCGTGATCCCGGAAGGTCTCTGGGTCAAATGCGACGACTGCAAGGAAGTCCTCTACCGCAAGGAAGTCGAGCAGAACCTCAACGTCTGCCCGAAGTGCAACTACCACTTCCGCCTCTCTGCAGCCGAACGTTTCGAGATCCTCTTCGACGACGGCAAGTACAAGCAGTTCATCACCGACATCCATTCGGGTGATCCCCTGGAGTTCCGGGACACGAAGCGGTACCGCGACCGCCTCCGCGTTTACGAACAGCGGGTCGGTAAGGGCGACGCCGTGCTGTGCGCCGAGGGTAAGCTCGAGGGCGAACAGGTCGTGATCTGCGCGATGGAGTACGCCTTCATGGGTGGCTCGATGGGATCGGTCGTCGGCGAAAAGCTGACCACCGCGATCGAACGCGCGCTCGACAAGAAAGTGCCGGCAATCATCGTTTCCTGTTCCGGCGGGGCGCGCATGCAGGAGGGGATTCTCTCTCTCATGCAGATGGCGAAGATCTCTGCAGCGCTGGCTCGTCTGGCTGAGGCCGGGCTACCGTACATTTCGGTGCTGACCGATCCCACTACGGGTGGCGTCACCGCTTCGTACGCGATGCTCGGCGACCTGAATATCGCGGAGCCGAAAGCGCTGATCGGTTTCGCCGGGCCGCGCGTCATTGAGCAGACGATCCGCCAGACCCTTCCCGAAGGGTTCCAGCGATCGGAGTTTCTGGTCGATCACGGGATGGTCGACCTCATCACCTCCCGCGTGGAGATGAAGCCGGTGATCGGGCGGTTCCTCAAGATGTTCCGCGGTGCGTGACGCGCTCGACTGGCTCGACCAGTTGCAGGGGAGCGGGATCCGTCCCGGCCTTGCCCGGATTCGCGCTCTGCTGCGGCAACTCGGCCAGCCACAGCACTCCTTCCCTTCGATCATCGTCGCAGGCACGAACGGCAAGGGCTCGACCTCGGCGACGCTGACTTCGATTCTCGAATGCTCCGGGTATCGCACAGCCCTCTACACCTCCCCTCACCTGGTCGACATCCACGAGCGTTGGAGAATCGGAGGCGCATGGATCGACGACACGTTGCTGGCGGAATCCATCGTCAGGCTCCGCGCCGCTTCCACCGCAGTGGGGATCACTCCCACTTACTTCGAGGCACTGACGCTCGTCGCGTTCATCGCCTTTCAGCGCGCGGAATGTGAGGTAGCCGTTCTCGAAGTCGGGATGGGTGGCCGCCTCGATGCGACGAATGTCGTGCGACCGATCGCCGCACTCATCACCGCCATTGGATTCGACCACATGGAGTATCTCGGCAACACGATCCGTAAAATCGCGGCAGAGAAAGCGGGCGTGATTCATCGCGGTGCCGTGGTGCTCACCTCCAATGACGATCCCGCGATCCTTCGGGTTCTCGAAAAGCGAACGAAGCTCTTCGACAATCGCTTCATCGTGACGACCGCCCGCGACGCACTCCCTTCACCGCTCGCGGGTGAATTCCAGAAAGCGAACGTTGGCCTCGCCGTGCGCGCCGCGCGGGAGTTAAAGCCGCGACTGCCGCGGATCACCGACGATGCAATCGAGCGCGGTACCGCCACCACTAGTTGGCGCGGCCGGCTGGAGCGTCGCGAGACTGGCCGGCATTCGGTCTGGATCGATGGCTGCCACAACCTGCACGCCGCCGATGCCGTGGCTCTGTTCATCCGGGACGAGATCCCCTCGCCGCGACTGCTCGTATTCGGGATGATGGCGGACAAGGAAGTCGAAGCTGTCGCGCGGCAACTGTTCCCCCTGTTCGATCGCGTGATTGCCACCGAGCCCTATCCTCCGCGATCGATCGCCACTTCCGACATCGTCGGCATGGCGGGCGCTCTCGGCATCCCGGCGGTAGCGATCGCCGACCCGGAAGATGCGCTGCGGGCCGCACTCGAGGGGCCGGAGCATTCGGTCTTCGTCGGCGGCTCGCTCTACCTGGCTGGGGCCGCGGTGGCGTTCTTCGACGCGCTCCCGCACTGACATCGAATTGTTCACGGCGCTGCGAGGCGCAGAGTAAGATCGCGCCTGCATTTTTCAGGAGATTTCATGTCGACAACCACCCAGGGACAGAGCGCGGCCATGGGCCACCAGTTCCTCGACCGCACACTCACCGACGTCGATCCGGAGATCGCCGACGCCATAGCCCTCGAGACCACGCGACAGAACGACACGCTCGAACTGATCGCCTCGGAGAATCACGTCTCGAGAGCGGTCCTGACTGCGATGGGATCGGTCTTCACCAACAAATATGCCGAGGGCTATCCAGGCAAGCGGTATTACGGCGGATGCGGTCCGACTGACATCGTCGAGAGCATCGCGATCAATCGTGCGAAGGAACTCTTCGGTGCCGAGCACGCCAACGTGCAGCCGCACTCGGGATCGCAGGCCAACATGGCCGTCTACTTCGCCATGCTCAAGCCGGGCGACACCATCATGGGGTTGGACCTGGCGCACGGAGGCCACCTCACTCATGGCCATCCGCTCTCGTACAGCGGTCGTGACTTCAAGGTCGTCGCGTACCACGTCCGCAAGGATGACGAACGGATCGACTACGACGAGATGCAGACGCTCGCCGAGGAGAGCAAGCCTCGCATGATCATCTGCGGCGCCTCGGCGTATCCACGAGTCATCGACTTCAAGCGGATTCGCGAGATTGCCGACAGCGTCGGTGCCCTGATGATGGCGGACATCGCTCACATCGCCGGACTCGTCGTGACCGGCAATCATCCATCACCCGTGCCCTACGCCGACTTCGTGACCACGACCACGCACAAGACGTTGCGTGGACCGCGGGCCGGCCTCGTGCTCTGCAAGGAGCAATACGCCAAAGATCTCGACCGCGCTCTCTTTCCGGGCATTCAGGGTGGGCCTCTCGTGCACATCATCGCGGCCAAAGCTGTGGCGTTCAAGGAAGCAGCCACGCCGGCGTTCCGCGAGTACCAGACGCAAGTTGTGAAGAACGCCAGGGTGCTGGCCGCGGAGGTGGCTGCGACCGGTTTCCGCGTCGTCTCCGGAGGAACGGACAATCACATGTTTCTCACCGATGTCTTCTCCAAGGGCATCACCGGGAAGGACGGACAGAACATGCTCGAGGCGGCGAACATCACCGTCAACAAGAACACGATCCCGTTCGACCAGAACAAGCCGATGGTCGCGTCGGGAGTCCGCATCGGGACGCCGGCCATCACCACGCGCGGACTTCGCGAGCCTGAGATGACGCTGGTGGCAGGGTTCATCGCCCGCGTGCTCGACAGCCGTGGAGATGCAGGCGTGACGGCTCAGGTCAAGCAGGACGTCAAGGAACTCTGCGACCGGTTTTCAATCTACTGACCGTGAAAAAAGAGTATCCCTACTATCCCATCTGCATCGATGTCGAACATCGCCGGGCGGTGATCATCGGTGGAGGCAGCGTCTCCGCACGCAAAGTGGCGACGCTCGTGCGTTACGGAGCGATCGTCACGGTGGTCGCGCCCGAAATGACGCAAGAGCACGAGGCGATGGCCAGCGACGGTCGCGTGACGCTGCGGCGAAGAGTCTATGAAGAATGCGATCTCGATGACGCACACCTCGTGATTGCTGCGACCAGCGACCCGTGCGTGAACGCGCGGATCGCACGCGACGCCCGTCGACGGAACCTCCCGGTAAACGTCGTGGATGTTCCTCACCTGAGCGGATTCATCGTTCCGGCTGTCATCGAACAGGGCTCCATCCAGATCGCCATCTCGACGGGAGGAAAATCCCCTGCCCTGGCCCGCCGTCTCAAACGCGATCTCCTCGAATTCTCGATGGCCGGATACCCCGCAGCGAACGAGATCCTCGGTTCGCTCCGCGACGCAGCCAGGGAGTCTCTGCCGACTGACGCGGATCGGAAGCAGTTCTTCGAGGCGATCCTCGATCGCGCCCTTCCTCTGCTGCGTGAGAACCGTGAGGCGGAGGCCCTCGCGGCCGTGGCGGATCTCTGCGACTCCTACGGAGTTCCCGTGAGTGATTCCATCCTCGGACGCCTCAACTCCCGCCCCTGATCGAAGGTCCGCCAACGGCGCGTTTCCGGCCCGGGCGCTTGTGCTATCCTCCGCCCCCGTCATGCCCCTGCGCGAAAAAAAGGTCGTTGCCGTTCTTCCGGCTTACAACGCCGAAAAGACCCTGGAAGCGACCTTCGACGACATCCCGAAGGACTGGGTCGATGAGATCCTGCTGGTCGATGACTGCTCGCGCGACCAGACGGTGGAACTCTCCCGGAAGCTCGGGATCAAGACCGTCCTTCACCAGAAGAACCGCGGCTACGGCGGAAACCAGAAGACCTGCTACAACACGGCCATGAACGAAATGGCCGCGGACATCATGGTCATGGTTCATCCCGACCATCAGTACGATCCGAAAATCATCCCGCAGCTCGTGGCCCCGCTTCAGCGCGGTGAATGCGATGCGGTGTTCGGCTCGCGAATGCTCGGCGGGCGCCCGATCGAAGGTGGAATGCCGAAGTGGAAGTACTTCGCCAACCTCTTCCTGACCTCGGTCGAAAACGCCACGTTCTACGTCTATCTCTCCGAGTATCACTCCGGGTTTCGCGCCTATTCGCGGCGCTACCTCGAGTCGATCAACTTCGACGCGAACTCAGACGACTTCGTGTTCGATACCGAGATCATCGCTCAGGGCGTGGCGAAGAATATGCTGATTCGCGAAGTGCCCATCCAGACGCGATATTTCGACGAGGCCTCTCAGATCGGCTTCTGGAAGTCAGTGCGCTACGGTCTCGCCATCCTCAAGACGATGGTCCTCTACAAGCTTCACAAAAAGCGCGTCTGGTCGCACCCAATTTTCCGCGATCGTGCCGTCACCGCTGGATCCGGCACCACTCCTCAGCCTGTACGCTGATTGCGCCGGGGCCCAGCGCCTGTAGAATCGCGCGCCGTGCACGACATGAACCCTCCTTCCGTTCCCGATGACTTGCCGGATCTCTCCGCGCCGATGCCGGAGACTCAGATCCCGCCTGCCCTTCCCGAACCCCACGTGCCGTCGCCCCCGGAAATCCTGCGACGCCACGACCTGATTGCCGTGGCCATCCTCGTCGCAATCGCATCGCTCTTCTTCATCGACGTCGTCGTGGGGACACAGAATTTCTACATGCGCGATCTCACGCGCTACTACTACCCGGCGAAACACGCACTCCGGGAGATCGCGCTCGGCGGAGAGTTCCCTTTCTGGAACCGCCTCTTTTCGGCCGGCCAGCCGATGGCCGCCAATCCAGAGCACGAGGTGTTTTATCCCCTGACGTGGCTGCTGCTGCTTCCCAACTACGACTTCGCGTACCGCCTGCACATCATGGTGCACGTCTACATCGCCCTGATCGGGATGTACGCGCTTCTCCGCACGATGCGCAATGCCGTCGCTGCTTCATTCTTCGGGGCGCTGATCTGGGGCCTCGGTGGACTGTTCCTCTCCTACATCAACCTGCTGCCGATCATGTTCTGCGCCGCCTGGATTCCGCTCACGGCTCTTTTCACGCGCCGCATGCTGCTCACGAGACGCTGGCGCGACTTTGCCCTGGCCAGCCTGTTCCTCGGCATCCAGTGCCTGGTCGGTGAACCGACCACCGTCCTGCAGACCGGCTTCATCCTCGGCATGTACGCCATGTATCGCGGCTGGTATTCGGAGCGGCGTCTGGTGAGTACGCTGCGAAACGTCGCGCTTGTCGGCGCCGTTTCAGTTGCCGGATTTCTCGTAGGGGCCGCCCAGATGCTTCCCGCCTGGGATCATGTTGGCGACTCGGCGCGTTCGCGGGCCTTCGAGTTCAGTCTCGTCAGCGCGTGGAGTATGCCGTGGGCGAAGCTTGCGGAATGGATCTACCCCAGCATCCTTGGCCACATCTCCGTAGATCGGGTCATGTGGTACTGGGCCGGCGGACTCTACCCGGGCATGGGCTCGCCGTTCATCTTCAACATCTACTCCGGGCTGCTTCTGATCGCGCTCATCGTGGCGTCGGCGTTCATCCGTCCTCGAGGCAGCGTTCTCGTCCTGCTGCTGGTGCTGTTCTCACTGGCCATCGCACTCGGAGCCCACACTCCGGTCCTCAAGTTCCTGTACGACGCGAACCTGGCGACTTCGATCCGCTATCCGGAAAAATTCATTTTCATCGCGACCTTCGCTCTCGTCGTTTTCGGCGCACGGCTTCTGCAGCAGGTGTTCGACGGCGATGAAGGCCTCCGCGAAGGCGCCCTTGGATTTGCGATCGCGGTCACGCTCGTTGCGGGAGTGGTGGTCATCATCAGCTTCACGCCTCTTTACGACCAGTGGTTCATGCGGATGTGGAGCTTGAAGCCAGGTGGAGGAACCACCCGCATGATCCACCTCTCCGAGCGAGACTGGATGGTCGCGCTCTCGCGCGGCGTGCTGCTGTGCGTACTGCTCGCAAGCCTGCGGACCCTGCGTCGCCCGGTCTGGCTGGCGGCCGCATTGATCTTCGTCTGTGCGGACCTCGGCATCGTCGTGCACTCGATCAACCCGCGCATGCCAGCACGTTTCTTCACCGAGCGGCCGCCTGTGGAGAAGACGCTCGCTCCGAACCGAGGCGAGTACCGCGTCTTCCACGAGTCCGACTGGTACGGCACGGAAGATCCTGCGAAACAATATTTTTCGTCCGGATCCTCCGTGTACTGGATCGTTCGCAACGGCCTGTTCCCGATGACCCCCGCCGGGTCCGGGGTGGCAACCGTGCTCGAACGTGATTACGACAAGACCGCCCTGCACCCGACCATGGATCTCGTCGACTCGGTCTGGGATCTCAAGCGATCCGGACGAGCCGACTGGCAGCGTCCCTTCATGGCGATGTCCAACGCCTGGTACCGCGCTTCCTACCGCGGCCACGCCTCCGAGCAGAAGCGCGTGCGCGGCGACATGAAGCAAGCGCGCCCCATCCAGTTTCTCGAGCTGAATCACTATCCACGCTACTACTTTGCCGATCAGCTCATCCCGATCCGCGATCGCCATGAGTTCGTGGAGAAACTGAAGACCGGCACGTACTCGGATCGCGTGGCATTCGTGCAGAAACTCCGGCGATTCGTCCCGGGGTCCGGAGTCGTGCGGAACTATCGCGAGACTTCCAACACTGCGACGATCACGGTATCTGCCGATGCCGCGGCGTTTCTGGTCATGAGCGTTACGCCGCACAAGTACTGGACGATTGCCGTCGATGGCCGTCCCGTCACTGCGGTGAGAACCAACATCGGATACCAGGGAATTGAAGTGCCGCAGGGTCAGCACACCGTCACGATGCGATACAGGAATCCGCTGGTGGTGCAAGGCTCGATCGTGTCGGCCTTCACCGCGGCGGCGCTGGCAGCGATCGCGCTCCTGGCGAGGCGCCGCCAATGACCGACCTCGATCCAGCGATCCGGCGCCGTCACCGGAACGAGCGAATCCTGGCCGCACTGATCGTGCTCGCGGCCGTCATCGGAACGCTTCTCATCTTTGACGTGAACCAACGGGCCCGGGAAGTTGCAGAACCGACTACTTACATCCCGAAGCCGTTCGTGATGACTGACGATGCGCGCCTCCTCGCCGAGTACGTCCGGATCGATACGTCGAATCCGCCAGGACGTGAGACGGCCGGCGCGCGCTGGCTGGTGGCGCAGCTGGCCGCTGCAGGAATCCGGGCCGAGCTGATTGAGTCCCGACCGGGTCGGGGCAACGTCTACGCGCGACTTCGCGGAAAGCGGCGCGGGGAAGGGCTGATGTTGATCAACCACATCGACGTGGTCCCGGCCGATCCCAAGGGCTGGAAGCGGCCGCCCTTTGCTGCGGAGACCTACCTCGATGCACTGTACGGGCGCGGCACCATCGACATGAAAGGGACGGCGATCTGCCAGCTTCGTGCGTTCGTCCAGGTCGCAAAGGCAGGTCGCGTCCCTGAGCGTGATCTCGTATTCCTTGCGGTGGCCGATGAAGAAGCGGGCGGCACCTGGGGAACGAAGTGGCTTCTGGCGAACCGGCCCGATCTCTTCGAGGGGATCGGCTATGCCTTGAATGAAGGTGGCATCACTGAAGTCAACGCGGAGAAGGTCACCTACTTCGGGATCGAGATCGGGACCAAGCTGGCGTCGACCGCCGTCCTCCGCGCACCGACCCGCGAACAGCTGCAGAACGCCAGGATTGCGCTCGAACCGTTTTACGGATCGCGGAAAGCGACGCGAATCACCCCTGAAGTCCGCCGTTTTTTTCGAGAACTCGCACCGAAGCGAACCATGTATTCGCGAGAACTGCAGGACATCGACCGCGCCGTGGCTGAAGGAACGATCTGGCGCCTGCCGGCCGGCTATCTCGAACTGACCCAGGACATCGTCTTTGCCGACGCAGTGCGTGCTGAAGGGAAGGGGTTCGCGATGACCGTGAAGATGCTCAACCTCCCGGACACGCGGCCGGCCGACACGATCGCTTCCGTCACCAGCGCTGTAAGGCCATTCGGCGTCAAAGTCGAAGTCACGAGAGTCGAAGGTCCGATTCCGCTCAGCCCCATCGACACGCCGCTGTACCGGCTCATCGTCAAAGAGGCAGCAGGTTCCTTTCCCGGCAGCGCTACGGGAACGGAGATTCTGAACGGGACCTACAACGACTCGCGATTCCTCCGGCAGAGGGGAATCGTCGCGTACGGTCTCCAGGCATTTCCGATCGACTTCTTCCAGTCCCAGACGATTCATGGCTTCGACGAACGGGTAAGGATCGCCGCGTTCCAGGAAGGGGTCGCACTGACGACCCGGATCGTGGATCAGTACACGCTCCCCATCAAGTGACAATCTTTGTCGAACCGGCTCGCCTTTTTCGTCACACCTTCAATCGTGATATGGCCTAACTCATTGATTCTAATCGGTCGAATCTCTCTTTTCCCGTGGTACACGCGTTGCGATGAGTTGTCCCAACACAACGGAGGACTCATGAGAAAGAATCAGAAAGGTTTCACCCTCATCGAGCTGCTGATCGTCGTCGCGATCATCGGTATCCTGGCGGCAATCGCCATTCCTAACCTGCTCACTGCAATGCAGCGTTCGAAGCAGAAGCGCACCATGGCCGATATGCGCAGCATCGCCACCGCCTGGGAAGCTCGCGCCACGGACGTGAACAAGTACAACGCAGCCGGCGCGGTGACGCTCCCGTCCACGTCGCTCGATCTCACGCTTTCGGCCGCTCTCTCCCCGACCTACATCAAGCAGCTTCCGACCAAGGACGGCTGGAGCAGCAACTATCGCTTCCGCGCCGACAACGATTTTGCGAGTACTACCCCGTCTCAGGTCTACCTGATCTGGTCGGGCGGTAAGCCGACTGGGACGAATGCATTCGAGGCTGCCCCGGCCGGTGGTGCAACGACCAAGTTCGACTGCGACCTCCTGTTCGCGAATGGTTCGTTCGTTCAGTACCCGGACGGCATCCAGACCAACTAGTCTTCCAAGCACTGCAAAACCAGAAACGGACGCCGCGAGGCGTCCGTTTCTTTGTTCGTCAACACGTCGTCTGCGTCAGCCGTGCTGCGCCTTCTGCACGGCGAACATCGGCGCGTAGAGGCGGTCATGCTGGGCCTGGGCGTCGCGATAGATCTGCGGAAAGGAGTTGAGATCCTTGAGGGCCACGACCAGGTTGACCCCGTAGAGAAACGCCGCATTGCCGTCCAGCGTGCGCAGGTTGTCCGAGAAGAGAATGAGGAACGACTTCCTCCGCTCGCTCGGGTTCAACGAAATGATTGCCTGCATCCCCTCGAGCGGCGGTGCGGTGATCTGCGCCGGATGGATCATGATCACCTGCAACGATTCCTGGTTGTAGTACTCCCGCGCCTTCTCGGCTGTCGGAATGTAGACAGGCAGGAAACCGATCAGCTTCGCGGCCTGGCGCAGGGCGGGGCTGTCGGCACCTACGATCAATGCCTTCTCACCGAAATCGGCTCCATGATCCTCGCCGGCGCCTTCTCCGTCGGGCTCAGAAACCACCGGCGCCGGCGCCGCGACGGGCTCCGCGTCCGCTCCGTCCAGTTTCCTGCGGTCTACCGAAAGCTTGGCCTTGCAGACCGGACAGGGAAACGCCACTTCCTTCATCGGAAGTTTCGTCTCATCGAGGGACAGCGGCTTCTGGCACGACGTACAGATGATCTTGATCATCGATTACTCCAGCATCGACAGCATCGAATTCTCGTCCGCCGGTTCATCGCCGCCGGTCGGTTCGTCGGTCATGCGCAGGGCGAGGTTAGTGGGATTGCTCGCGTAGGCCAGCGCTACCTCGCCCGAGATCTTCCGATCGTTCCACGACTTCTCGATTTCGTCGTCGAACGTCTGCATCCCGTCCACACTCCCGTCATGCATTGCGTCAGTGAGAGAGCGTCCGTCCGTCTCTCCCTTGAGCACGTAGTCACGCGTGCGCATGGTCGACTTGAGGATCTCGAGAATGGCCACACGCCCCCCGCCGATCTTCGGCAGCAGGCGCTGCGAAATGACGTAGCGGAAGCTCTGCGCGAACCGGGTGCGCACCTGAGGCTCCTGATCCTTCGGAAAGACACCGACGATTCGATCGATCGTCTTCGAGGCATCGATGGTGTGCAGGGTCGACAGCACGAGATGGCCCGTCTCCGCCGCTTCCATGGCGATCTCGATGGTTTCGACGTCGCGCATCTCGCCGATCAGGATCACCTTCGGCGCCTGGCGCAGCGCAGCACGCAAGGCCAGCGCGAACGACTTGGTGTCGGATCCCAGTTCGCGCTGATTCACAGTCGACTTCACATGCCTGTGCATGTATTCGACCGGGTCCTCAATGGTGATGATGTGATACGCGTAATCGAGATTGATCTGGTTGATGATGGCCGCGAGCGTGGTCGACTTTCCGGAGCCGGTCGGGCCAGTCACGAGCACCACCCCGTTCTTGAGCTTGGGAATGTTGAAGAGTTCCGCCGGCAGGTTGAGTGACTCGAGCGACGGGATGCCCTCCGGAATCACGCGCAGGACGATCGCGTAGGTTCCTCGCTGCGAGAAGATGTTGACGCGGAACCGCGTCTTCTGGGGAATCGAGTACGAAAGATCGACAGATCCGTTGAGGAGCAGCGTCCGCGTCAGTTCACGGTCGCCCCGCATCATGTGCATCACGATCATCTCGGTCTGAAAGGGAGTGAGCCGCGGCAGCCCGGGAAAGTTGACAGAGACCAGTTGCCCGTCGACTTCGACCTGCGGCGGCCGTCCCACCGAGAAATTCAGGTCCGAGACGCGATCAGACATCTTCAGCATCGCGTCAAGAATCGCGTCGAGATTGAAGTTTTTCATATGCCCCCCCGCCGACGCCGTCATTGTATCCAACGTTCTGCCTTCTGGTTTCTGCTTTCTGGTTTCGCCTCTTCTGCCTTCTGCCTCCAAGTCACGGCACTGGCGCAAGGCCACGCCAGTGATTTCGGTCCGTCCTGCGCAGGCAGGCTCAGATCGGACTCCGCGTTCAACCCTGATGAATCGTCCGCGCTAGAATGCCCGCGTGTCCATCATCGCCATCGACCTCGGCTCGCGCAGGATCGGCATCGCGACCACCAGTTCCGGATCGATCGCCTCTCCCCATAGCGTCATGAAGAACGAGGGCGACGTCGTTCAGAAGATCACGCGGATCGGTGAGGAACTCGAGGCGACCGAATACGTCGTCGGATTGCCGAAACGCACGCACGCAAGCGCGTCCGACGCGAAGTACCACCAGTTCGCCGATGCCCTGCGGCAGCGATCCTGCAAACCGGTGACTCTCTGGGACGAAAGCCTCTCCACCGTGGAAGCAGCGGAACGACTTCGCTCGGACGGACTCTCGCGCCGTGAATCCAGGGAGCGTATCGACATGGTCGCGGCAGCAGTGATTCTCCAGTCGTTTCTCGATGGCAGCACCAGGAGGTCGTCATAGCCCGTCGAAGCAGTGCCCCCC
Source organism: Thermoanaerobaculia bacterium (assembly GCA_046590585.1). Classification (GTDB taxonomy): domain Bacteria; phylum Acidobacteriota; class Thermoanaerobaculia; order Gp7-AA8; family Gp7-AA8; genus JBKJVD01. The sequence continues at coordinate 12,968 of JBKJVD010000215.1, forward strand.
GTCGCGGATGCATGCAGCCGTTTCTCACCCTTGCGCTGTTCGGAACGATCTTTCTTCTGGCGGGAGGCTACTTCTTCTGGAAGGCGATGCAGACGCCCTACAAGGGCTATCCGGAAGAGAGCAGGCGCGTTGAAATCCGGCGCGGTCTGCGAACGGCGTCCATCCTGCGGCATCTTCAACGGGAGGGAGTCCTCCGCGACGAGTATGTCCCGATGATGTACATGAAGCTCGTTCGCAATCGCGATTCGCTCAAGGCCGGGGTCTACGAATTCAAGGGCCCGCTGGCCGCGACCGCGGTGCTCGACAAGGTCGCACGCGGTGAGGTCGTCCTCAAGACGGTGACCGTCCGTGAAGGTCTCGACCGCTTCGCGATCGCGAAGCTGTTCTCGGCCGAGGGACTCGGCACCGAGAAAGACTGGAACCGCATCACCGCCGATCCGGAGCTGATCCGGGACATCGCACCTCAGGCTAAAAGCCTGGAAGGCTACCTTTTCCCCGATACCTACAAATTCGATCCAGGCACGCCGGCCTCCACGATCGCCCGTGCCATGGTCGCCAACTTCCGCCGCGCGTTCGGCAACGAGCTGGCTTACATCACCACTGGCCTCGATCTTCACGACACGGTCACCCTCGCATCGATCGTCGAAACTGAGGCGCGCCTTCCGCAGGAACGTCCGATGGTGGCCTCCGTTTACCTCAATCGCCTGCACAAGCAGATGCGGCTCGGAGCGGACCCCACCGTCATCTACGCCATGAAGGTCGCCGGACGATGGGATGGAAACATCCGCAAGGCCGACCTGCAGATCGAGTCGCCCTACAACACCTATCGCGTTGCCGGACTCCCCCCGGGGCCGATCGCGAATCCAGGGGTCGCGGCGTTGAAAGCCGCGGCGGCTCCGACTCGCACCTCATTCCTTTACTTCGTGGCGAAGCAGGACGGCTCACACGCGTTCTCGAACACCCTGGCCGAACACAACCAGAACGTGGAAATCTATCAACGACAGTGGTACCGCGACAGGAAAGCCGCTGCCGCGGCCGGTCAGCCCTGACCCGTCGCTGATCTGCGGCGGTGGTATTCTCACCGGCGTCCACTAGGTCCCGGGGGTTCCAGACGCAATGGCTGCGAAGAACAAGCCGTACGAACAATTCGGTCGCTACATCCTTTTCAAGAAGCTCGAGTCGGGTGCGCTGGGTGAATTGTGGCGCGCCGGACGAATCGATGACGACAGGATCGGCGCCACCGTCGCCCTTCGCCGCCTGAGCGGCCCTGCAAAAGAGACGATTGCCGCTTCCATCGCGTCGGCAAAGCAGGTTGTCCCGCTCCTGAGCGGAACCTCATTCGCCAAAGAACAGGTCATCGACGTGATCGACGGCGTTCCGTTCGTCGCTCACGACTATGCCGGCGGACGCTCCCTCCGGCACATCGTCGATCGAGCGCGAGGCGACCTGGGTGCGAGTCCAAACCCGATTCCAATCGATCAGGCGATCGTCATCGCCGAGAAGGTCGCGCTCTCCCTCGCCACGACCGAAGAATTGAAGACGAGAGACAAGCGGCTCTCGCACGCCGGCCTGCTTCCTCAGTTTGTCTGGATTACTGATGAGGGAGAAATCCGCGTCGCCGGTCAGCAGATCGGCAAAGGGATCGTTCCCGCGCTCCGCGATTCGAAACTGGCGGCTGAAATCGGACGCTACTTTGCTCCTGAGTACCAGGTCAGCGCCGAGCCCTCGAAAGCCAGCGAAGTCTACGCCCTGGGCGCCGTGCTTTTCCTGCTGGTCACGGGACAGGAACCACCGGATCCGCTCAACGCCAGCGCGTTCTCACAAGCGGTACGCGCCGCGAAGACGAATCTCAACGAACCGATTCCCGATGACATCCGCGCCATCCTCGACCGCTCACTCACGGTCGACGTGCAGCAGCGTTTCAGCAGCGTCTCCGAGATGAAAACGGCGCTCTCCACCCTCGCTCATGACGGCCGCTATTCTGCAACGACCTTCAATCTCGCGTTCTACCTGAGCAGCCTGCTCAGGAAGGAGATGGAGGGCGAAGCGCTTGATCGTGAGCGCGAAGGACGCTTCTCGCTCGCCCCGTACCTCGAGCCCGAACCGGAGGCTGCAGCGGCAGCGGAACGAGACGTGCCCGCTGCCGCGACGTCCGCACCGTTCGCGACCTCACCGCTCAGCATCCCCGAAAAGCGAACCTCCAGAAAAGCACCTCTCGCCATTGCCGCCGTGGTCATTGCGGCCATCGCTGGCGGTGCGTACATGATGACCTCCCGCAAGCCGGCCACGACGGCGACTCCAGCCGCTACCGCCAGCGTTCAGGCGCCAACCGTCGTGTCGCAGCCGATTGTCGTCACCCCGCCTGACGCGGCCGGCACGTCCACGGCCACCACGCCAGCGACGACGTCCGCCGATCCCGCTGCCCAGACCGCGGCATTCGAAAAGGCAGTCGACCAGCGGATGCAGGAAGAGATGATGAAGCTGCAGGCGCAGCACGACAAGCAACTGCAGCAGCAGGGTTCGAAGCTGGCGCCCGTTGCAACCGCTCCCCCTCCCCAAGTGGCTTCAGTCGCGCCCGAGCGTTCTCCGTCAGCGGCGCAGCTCGATCAGCAGCGGCAGCAGACCCTCAAGGAAACCCCGGCCGGCGCTCAGGCCGCGCCTGCCACCGCCACGCAGCCTGTTCCGCAACCCGTGGCAACGCAGCAGGCAGCCGCAGCCCCCACGGTGGCCGAGGGGGACGTGGTCGACATCAACTCGCTTGACACGATGCCGCGCCTCGTCCGCCCGATCCGCCCGGAGTATCCCCCGCTGGCCGCCAGGCAGCGGGTCGAAGGCACCGTCATCGTGACCGCCCTCGTCAGCGAGAGAGGCGACGTGATCGACGTCAAGGTTCTCGGTGGCGATCGTCGCATGGGTCTCGATGAAGCCGCGTCGCGCGCGATGCGCGCCGCAAAATTCTCGCCCGCGCTCAAGGACGGAAAGCGCGTCAAGACCTGGTTCCCTCAGCGAATCAACTTCAAGCTCTAGCCCGCTAGCCCCGGAGAACTGGATCGGAACGATCAAGCGGTTCCGATCCAGCCCGAGGTTTGAAGGATCCGCGCTAGTAGAAAAACTCTTCCCTCACGATCTTGCCGTCCGCAACGGTATAAATCGCCACCTCCTGCATGTTGTGGCGCTTGCCTTCCATCGGTCCGGTCTTAGGCGTGATGTCGTAGTTGAAGTCGACCGCGAAACGATCGCCATTCACGTACGGCCCTTTGGTTTCGGCAGAGTGAACTTCATGGTTGTCGAACCACCACTGGTTCTTTCCACGAATCGCGTCGATTCCACGCATCTCGGCCGGCATCTCCGGCATCGACTGGGCCTCGACGCTGACGATGTCATGGTCATAGATCGTGTCGATCGCTTCCAGGTTCTTGTTCTGTCTGCACAGCTCAACCAGCGTTTCGCCAACCTGTTTGGTATCCATGTAGCCTCCTCTGAATGGCCTGACGCTACCACCAGCGCACCTCGCGCATGTCAGGAAGCGGTCAACGATGCCAGCAGCTTCGTGCGCGACCGTCACCGCCGCCCTCTGCGCCCGCGTCATCCGCGATGGCGCCTGGGGTGCGTTTCCACCCAATCCCGAACCGCATTCAAGGTGCTGGATTCCACGACATGGAGTTCAGCCGAAGACCGAGCTCGCGAGGGTCGCCGGATGCATGAGCCACTGCGCTCGTGGTGATCACCAGTTCGTTCGGTTGTGATTCGCGCGAGGTCAACGCGATCGCGCGCACCACCTCCTCCGATCCTGCGACGAACCGATCGACCTCGGCTCCGTTCCACATCAGCACTACCGAAGGAGAAGCGATCGGTTGCCGCGGAATGGAAAGCTCGATCCGCAGCACACCTCTCCCCTGGATCGATGGCACCATAGTGACCGACCTCGAACCCATCCAGCGCCACGTCACGTCGCCACCTTCCTCCGCGTCGTACCAGCCGGACCCGAATCGAAACCTGGACGACACACGGTCTACCTCAGCTTCGAAGTACCGCTGACGGCCGATCTTCCAGAGTTTCCCCCGCGAATACCTCCACTCGATCATCGGCGAATCATTCGCACCATCGACACTGACGGCGTAGGAGTGGCCGGCGTCGCGGACCCCGGCAATTTCATTCGAGTCAGCGAAGTACGACACCTTCCGGCCCTGCAGGTAGCAATCGGCGAATGGGCCGAGGGATTCGCTCACATAAAGAATGGATCTCAGATCCGTGTTGTCTCGAGCCCATTGCAACGCGGCCACGTTAGGAGCGACGTTTTTCCTCACCACGCGCAGAGCGGGGACAGCCCAGCGGACGAATGCCGATGCCAGGAGCACGACCAGCGACACCTGGACCAGCGGACCGATCACCCGCCGGACATCATGCTCGTCCGGGTTTCGTGTCCGCATGAATCCTGCGCCCAGTGTGTCTGCAGCGAGCAACGCATAGAGCGGCAGGTAGCCGACCGAATAACGCGACACAGCCCCGGGGTCGAGCATCAGCCACGCAAAGATCGCGAACGGTCCGAAGATACCGACCGTCATCAGCACGGCGCTACGGCGCCGCATCAGGCCCGCCAGGATCGAGACGCCCGCGAGTGTGCCGAGGATCACCATCAACCTCGTGTGGTCGATCACTTTCAGGAAGAAGAGCTTGGCCATTTGAGGGAGCGGTGGGCGGCCAGGGTTGCGGAAGGAATCGACGCGGCTGACGTAATCCTGCTGGGACTTCACTGCTTCGACGTACCCCTGCGGCGAAGCCGACGCCAGGGCGGCTCCTCCGTACGAAGCGGCCACAATGCCGATTCCAGCCAGCGCCGCGGCGACCACCGCCATCTTCGACACCCGCCCCCGCTTCCAGGTCGCGAGGATCCCGGGAACGAGTCCCATCAGCAAGTTCTGCGGGCGGAATCCAATCGAGATCGCCAGCAGCATCGAGCCTGCGATGTACGAGCGGCTGCTCTCCCGCCCACGCAGCAGCAGCACGCACGCAGCCATCCCCAGCACCGTCGCAGGGACATCACTGAAGGCCGTGCCGCCGTAGTACCAGACGTTCGGCAGGAAGCAATAGAGCGCGGCTCCGCACAGCGAGGTGGTGAATCCGAACCCAATCGCGCGCGCGAGCCCAAAGAGCGCAGGAAACAGGAACATCGCCGCGATCACGACCACACTCTGCACGGCGCGAAAGTCGTCGCCGGCGAACGGGCGGATCATCTTGGCCATACCGACGTGCAGTGGATAGCCGGGAGGATGCGGATGATGCTGTGTCACGTCGTACTCGTGGACGCCCGCGGTGAAAAGAGCCTCGTCCCACTCCCACATCGATTTCGAAACGGCAGTCATCCGCGAGAATGCGATGAACAGCGTCACCGCCACCACGATCAGTTTTTGCGTCCCCGTCATGATGGGTTCGCTCCCCTCGAAAACGACCTGAGTTTCACCAGACTGAGCCCGAGATCCCGCCGGTCATCGCCTTTCCCACGGGAGTGGTCTCCTGCCAGCGGCAATTCCCGTTCGTTCATGATCGTCACGATCTCACGGTCAGGAAGATAAAGCCCAGGAATGCCTAAGCGGAAGGGAGGACGGACGAAGGCAACCGCCATCGCCACGTACAGGGGAAACCCGGGAGGATGCGGATGATGTTGCGTGACGTCGTATTCACCGATAGCCAGGCAGAAAAGTGCCTCGTCCCAATCCCACAGCGAACGCGACACCGCAACTAGCCTGCTGAGCGCGACGACGAGTGCAGTCCCCCAGAGGAGCGGCCTCTGCCAGCGCGGGCGGAAGAGCTCCATGTCGGCGGTGGAATCCAATGGGGCACTATTCTCGCAAATCCGTCCCCCAACGTGCTTGCCAACCCACATTTCTCACCGGCCCTCGTCGCTCTCGGCTGTCGTAGCAGAAGGTCCGTGAGAAATGCGGGGTAAAGGAACCCGGCGCCGCGGTCGGCTGGAGTCGAACGCAATCCTGCGCGAAGGAACGAAGGGAACCGGGTTCACCTACCGCCACTCCTCCGGGAGCCTGGTGGACGATGGCAAGCCTCTGGCGCGCATTCAGCGACTGCGGATTCCGCCCGCCTGGCAGAACGTCCGCATCGCGCGCAGCGATACCGCAGCGCTCCAGGTCCTCGGCGTCGACAAAAAGGGGCGGACGCAGTATCTCTACCATCCCCGATTCCGGCAGGAACGAGAAGAGGCGAAGTTCCGACGCGTCGTGGAGTTCGGCGAAGCGCTCCCGGCCCTGCGTCGTCGCGTGCGTGCGGACCTCAAGCGCGAATCCCTCGAACGTGAACACGTCCTCGCGGCGATCGTCCGCCTGATCGACCAGGGATTCTTTCGCGTCGGAAACGACAAGAGCGCGAAGAACGAAGCCACCTACGGCCTCACCACCGTGCGCACCGAGCACGTGAAGGTGTCCGGTTCCATCCTCCGGTTCGATTACATCGGAAAATGGCAGAAGCAGCAACAACGCGCCATCAAGGACCCCGAAGTCGCCACGACCGTGCGACGGCTCAAGCATCTCGAGGGGGAGGAACTGTTCAAGTTCACGAACGGATCGCGAATCTCAGACGTGAAAGACCGTCACGTGAACGACTACATCCAGTCGATCGTCGGCCCTGAGTTCACTGCGAAAGACTTTCGCACGTGGGCCGGCACGCTCCTCTGCTCGATCGCCCTCGCCACGCAGGGGCAGGCCTCGAACAAGACCGAGCGCAAGAGGCGCATCCGTAAGGCAGTCGTCGCGACGGCGGAGCAACTCGGCAACACCCCCGCTGTGTGCCGTTCGTCCTACATCTGCCCCCGGCTGCTCGACGAGTACCTCGACGGCAAGCCGTTCGAATCGCTTCGTCGGACTCGACGAGGCAGTCCTGTCGTGCGCCAGGGTCTGTCGATCGAGGAACGGGCGCTCCTGAAGTTCCTGCGAGAGACGATTGCCGATCGGCGCAAAGGGCCACGGGCTGCCTGAGATGTGGAAGGCGGCGGACGCCGCCCTCCACTACCGGGTCTCAGAACGTGTCGCCGATCCAGAAGCTGGTCAGGAACTTCCCTTCCGTTTCCTTCAGGTTGAAGCGCTTGGCAAAGTTCCAGTGCAGTTCGAGCCCGAGGAAGTTGAATGAGAAACCGTAGCCGACGGCCGCCTTGCCGTCCTTCAGGCGTCCACCGTCCATGAACGTGTACGGCTGATCGTTGAAGCGCGCTCCTCCGATGTCCAAGAAGAGTTCTCCGCGAATTTGACGGAACGCGATGATCGGGGTGGCCAGCACATCGACGAGGGGAAAGCGGAACTCGAAATTCGCGAACGCCGCCTGGTTCCCGACGATCGAACGGAAGTCGTAACCGCGCAAGGTGTTCAACCCGCCGAAGTAATAGAAGTTCGCCGCGTTTCCCTCCGAGTAGGAACCGAAGACGCGCGCCGCGAGCAATGTCCGCGAACTCAGCTGGTAGTAACCACGCCAGTCGAGTTGCAGGTCACCCGACAGCGTTCCACCATCCGTCGTGTCTGGTGAGTAAGACCCTGAAACCTGATAGCGGCGACCCGAAATCGGCCCGAAACTCTTGAAGACGGCGTTGTCGCTCGTGAAGGATGTACTGACCACCGGGAACGTGTCACGCCGCTGGGTCAGGAGGTAGCGGAGCTGGCCATCGACCTCGACCGGCTGCGGAAATACCGCGTCCCGCATCATGTAGCCAGCGCCGACGTCGACCCGTTTATAGCGGGAGAAAGGGTAACTGAGGAGTCCCAGCGCCCCGGTCTGGCGGTAAGTCTGCCGCCGGTCGAGCGTGTCGTCCTGGAAGTTGTAGGTCGTATAGAACGAACGGTCGTCGAACACGCGGAAGCCCCAGTTCAGCCTCTTGCGCATGTCGAAGTAGAGAAAGTCGAAGTTCGAGAAACTCGAAACGGAGTCGAGCGAAGCGATGAAGCGGCGGTCACCGAGCATGTCGCTCATGTAGACGACCGAGCGCGAGACGAGCAACTGATCGGACGTGACACCGGCGTTCACCTGGACGTCGTCAACGAAGAGCTTGAACCCGCCAGCCTTGTCGATCTTGTCCTCGTCGATGACGAACTCGGATGGCGGGGTAAACGCCGTGCGCGACGTTGCTTCAATCGGAGCTGAGGCCAACTGCGTCTTCTCGGCGGGCCGCAGCGGTGAGTCGGTCGTCGCGGAGTAGAGCCGCCATTGTCCTTTGTAATACGAGCTGAAGATCAGCCGCTCTTTCCCTCCGGCACCGGGCGAGACGATCGGCGTGAAGCAGCCGCCGATGACGTCGGTGTACTGCAGCACGTCACCATTCTCGAGATTGAGCGAGTAGATGTTGTACGCCGCAAAATTGGTCGGATCAGCGGGCGGCGTGTTGCCTTCGCGCCGCGCAGCATCCTCTGCGCGCTCGAGGATCTTCGACGCTTCCTCGACGTTCCGTCCCGTCTGCCGGTCGGACGAGTAGAACAGCCGCTTGCCGTCCTTCGTGTAGTACGCGTCGATGTCGTTCCATTCACCGGTCGTCAACTGGTAGCGCTCGCGCGGGTTATCGACCTCGAGGCGGAACAGCTTCGCGTAGCGATCCGCAATCGAGGAGTACACCAGCCACTTGCCGTCGGGCGAGAAGACCGGCGCGCCGTCGAAGAACTTGTCTGTGGTGAGATTGGCCAGAGTCCCCTGCTCGAGGTCGTACAGGAAGATGTCGGGCTGCGTTCCAACCCAGGCAGCGAACGCGATCTTCTTTCCATCCGGAGAGAACACCGGAGCCAGTTGCTGCTCGACAGCCGGCATCTCGATCGAACGGAGGATCTTCTTCGTGATCGGATTGAAGATGAGCAGATCGCGGCCGCGCTCGCGCCGCACGAAGAGTGCCACCGAGTCGCCGTCCGGTGCCCAGGCCAGGTCGCGCCCCATCAGGCCCGTGGCCGTGAACGACTGCACGATCGGGTACTCGTACTTTTTCGCGTAGCCCGGAGTCAGGTTCCGGATCAGCTTTCTCTCCGGGATGTTGAAGAGCGCCACGTCGATGTCCTGCTTGTAGGTCGTGAATGCCACCACGAGATCGCCGGACGGTGAAACACTCGGCGCGATCTCATTGCTGTCGACGTCCGGGTTGACCTTGAAGTGCTCGCCGTACTCCTCCGGCTCACCCTTGGCCACCAGCGCCGGCAGGTATTGCTTGCGCAGCCAGGCGCGGAAGCGGCTGTCGAATTCATCGGGCTCGACCTCGAACGCGCGCTTGAGTGCCTTGTCGACGTTGCTCCCGAGCGTATTGCGATACTCGTAGATGAAGTCGCGCAGTCCTTCCCACCCGTACTTTTCCTGGATGTAGCGGAACACGGCGTGGCCGAAGCGGTACGCGAAGTAGCCCTGCGGATTGCGCGTGATTGCGGGAATCTCGTCGTTGACGACGGCATCCCGCAGCACCATCCGGTCCTTCGAGTCCTCGTCCTGCGCCATGAATGAAGCCAGTCCCTCCATGAACCAGGTGGGAGGATTGGCAGTCAGTGTCTTCCCGAGCTTGCCCTGAAAGAGCACCTCGTACTCGAAGATGTGCGTCAGCTCGTGCGTGATCAGCTGCAGAAGTTTCTCGTCAGTGGTGTCGATCGGCAGCACCATCCGGTTGCGTCCCGGCTCCGCGAACGCACCCACCGCCTCCGGGATGAAATTGAGGATGACGTTGTTCTGCTCGAACGCAGAATGCGTGTGGTAGTAGATGAGCGGGATCTTCTTGGAGATCTGGTAGTTGAACTTCTGGGAGAGGTCGAGGTACGCGCTCTCCGCACTGTCGACCACGCGCTGGAGCGATGGCCGCTCGCGCTCGTAGAAGTAGATGTCGAAGTGCGTCGAGTGATAGATCTTCCACTCGAACTTGTCATAGACGATCTTGTTCTGGCCGAAGGGATACGCAGCCGGGACGAACAGGAGACTCAGAAACAGCAGGATGACGATTCGCTTCACGACTCCTCCGCAACTTCACGTCCGCGTCGAACGCCCCGACCGGTTCCGGCCTGCAGCGCTCGGGCGTTCGGCCTCTTCATTCAGTGAATACGAAACGGGTCGCCGAGGTCTCCTGGGGCACGAAGATTCCAACCAGCTGGGTCTCCAGTGCGCGCAGGTTCTCGAAAAGACCGAGGATTTCGTCGTAGTTCCGCTGGTCGAATTCCTTGAAATCCCGGAAGTTCTCCTCGACGACCTTCTCCCCGGTGTCGGCATTGAACACGGCAATGGTGATGTCGAAGACGAAGCCGCTCGTCTCCACCAGCACCTGCCGGTAAAACGTCCGGCCATCCGCAGGCGACGTGTACTCCTCGGTTCGATATCCCGACTTGTCATTGATGTCGAAGTCGAGAATCCCGGTGACGATGAAGTCTGCGCCGCTTTTCGCGCCGAGTTGTTTCCAGTAGTCCTTGTCCGCAGCCAGGGTCTTCATGTCGGTGCCCGGCAGCCGGGTCGGCGCGAGGTCGACCAGATGCACCTTCGTCGACTTGCCGAGCTGCTTGCGCATGTAGCGGTTGAACTCCGACTGGAGGTCGACCTTGGCCGCACGGTCGTTCTTCCGCTCGCCCTGGCTGGCGATGACGAAGGGAGCGATGGCGACCTTGTCGTCCCCCGAGATGTTCAGCTTGGGCCGAACCGGCAACTTCAACTTCACCTCGACCACTCCCGCCGAGAGCGGAACTGCAATCGAGGCGGCGACGAACATGAGAAGCGCGAGACGTTTCATCGAGTACCTCCAGCCGGCTTCGGAGACGCGCCGGGCGTCGGGGGTGGCGAAGGAGGTGAGGTCTGCGGAGGCGATCCCCGATCTGGTGGAATCGCCCCGGGAGGCGGCACGCTGGACGGCGCTGGAGGACTGGCCGGTGCCGTCACCGAGGGTGCCGCCGGAGCGGCGGCCGCACCGCGCTTCTTGTTGCGTGAAGAGAACTCCACGAACCGGCTGTAGTTCTTCTGGATGTACTGGTTGGACTTGTCGAGTCGCATGGCGTCGCGATACGCCTTCGCCGCGTTCTCGAAATCGCCATTTGCCTCATACGCAACCGCCAGGTTGTTGTACGCCTGGGCGTCGTCCGGCTTGAGTTCGATGGCGCGCTGGAAGCGGAACATCGCCTCGCGCCATAGATTCATCCGCGCCATCTCCACGCCGAATCCTGCCTGTCCCGAAGACTTGCGCAGATCGTGCTGGCTTCGGCAGCCCAGCGCCGCGAGCAGGACACCTGTGAGTACGAGGATGCGGAACGACACTGCCTGCAGCTTCATCGGACACTCCTCGAAAATCCCGATGAAGAGACCTTCCGGGGAACCGTCCAGCGGATCACGGGTATCGGCTGACCTGGCGTCGCGTCTCCGACACGTCTATACTTCCCGCACCCACCGAACCACTCCCGGGCCGTTCTCTCCTCGGCACCGCGTGTAATCCGTGAAAAATCAGAACCGCGATCTCCTGATCGCCCTGTCTTTACTTCCGTTTCTCACACCGAACCGGGCGCGCCTGATCCTCGAGCACTTCGATCCGATCGTCGCCGTCTGCAACGCTTCGTCTGCTTTGTTACAAGGTCTGTTGAGCTTAACCCCGGAACGGGCCGGACTGGTTAAGCATCCGTTAACTCTGGAGAGCCGGCGGACCATCGATCGTGTCAGGGAAAGTGTCGTCACCATTGTCGATGACGATTACCCGAAACTGCTACGGGAGATTGCCGACCCGCCGCTCGTCCTGCACTGCGCCGGCAACCGCGCGCTGCTGCACCTCGCCTCAGTCGCCATCGTCGGCTCACGACGCGCTACTCCCTACGGAGTCAACGTCGCCGAGTCACTCGCTCGCGAACTCACGCGCGCCGGTGCCGTCGTCATCTCGGGGCTTGCGCGCGGCATCGATGCCGCCGCGCACCGCGCCACACTCGATGCCGGAGGCCAGACCATCGCGGTCCTCGGCACTGGAATCAACGTTGTCTACCCGCGCTCGAACACCCGGCTATTCCAGCGCATCGTCTCCGAGGGGCTGGTCGTGTCTGACTTTCCGCCCGACTCGCCTCCCCTCCCCGAACACTTTCCGATGCGTAACCGGCTGATCTCCGGACTGAGCCTCGGCACCGTGATCGTCGAAGCGACGGCGCGGAGCGGGTCATTGATCACCGCGCGCATGGCCGCCGAACAGGGTCGCGAGGTCTTCGCGGTACCCGGCTCGATCTTCGCCCGGACCTCGGAGGGAACGCATCGCCTGATTCAATACGGCGCGAAGCTCGTGCACGACATTGGTGACGTACTGGACGAACTCCCCGTCAGGCTCGAACGCGGCCCGCACCTCGAGGCGAGCGAACCGCCAACGGAGTTGCGTGCCGTCTTCGCTGCCTTCACGAAAGAGGAAGGACTCCACATCGACCAGGCAGCGCGGAAGCTGGGACGTCTCCCCTCCGGGCTCGCCGCGGAACTGCTGCAGCTGGAACTGGGAGGATGGCTGCGCGCCCTGCCGGGCGCGCGCTACGTGCGCGTCAGATAGGGTAGTCGCGAGGCGATTCGAGCGCCGTCGGAGTCCCGTCGGAGCCGATCGCCTTGCGTACTTTCATCGCCACGATTGCGATCGGGACTCCGATCGCAATCAGCCGGCGCAGCGATTTCGGGAGTGCGAATCCGACGAGCAACCCGAGGGCGATGCCGCCACCGATGATCTTCGGAGCGTGGGCACGGACGAGGCTCTTAGGGCTGTAGTCGGTGCGCACACGATCGTCGAGTTCATTGATCCGGTCGCTCACGCCGTCGCGTGCACGGGCGATGGCACGCTCGATCTCTTCTCGCTGCGTATCGATCCTGTCCATCAGTAACTCCTTGCCCGCGTGATGTCGCTCTTGATCGTTTCGATGTCCGCTTTGATGTGATCCACAGCCTCGGTGGGAAACTTGAGCTGCTCGAACTTCTTCTTCCCGAGGAACGCGAGGACTCCGGCGCCGGCGAACAGGACCAGCGTGACGATCAGTGAAGATAGCCAGGCAGGGACACCCAGCGCCACGAGGCCGAGGGTGATCGTGACGAACAGAAAGGCCGCACCGAAGATCGCCAGCGCCACTGCACCGGCAAACATCGCCGCCCCTCCCCCCAGCTTCGTGGTCGTATCCCGGACCTCGAGCTTGAGCAGCGCCACTTCGCTTCGGAAGAGCGTCGAGAGGTGAGAAGTCAGTTCCTTGAAGATCGCACCGAGCGATCGATCGGTCTCATTCATCGTGTAGTTACTCATATCAACCCGTCAAAGGAGCAATTCTGCCGCCAGATGGCGCATGGTATCGCGGCAGGGACCAGGAACATGGAGTCGAAGGCCCCGACCGTGCCGGATTCAGTGCGCAGTGGACGTCTGGCCCCATACTTTGCTCCGGGCAAGAGAACGGAAGGAGAGCCTCCATGAAGAAGATCGAGTCTCCGAAAGACGAGTCTCCATCCCGGTTGATCGACGAGAGGATCAAGGAACTAGGCGACTGGCGCGGCAAGCTGCTTTCCCGGCTCCGCAAGTTGATCCAGCAGGCCGACCCCGAGGTGATCGAGGAGTGGAAATGGAGAGTTCCGGTGTGGTCTCACGACGGATTGATCTGCACCGGTGAGACCTATAAGAGCGTCGTGAAAATGACCTTCGCCCGAGGGGCCGCCCTCGAAGATCCGTCGGGCCTCTTCAACTCCAGCCTCGAAGGCAACACCAGACGCGCCATCGACTTCCACGAGGGCGAGAAGATCGACACGGCGGGGTTGAAGTCCCTGATCCGGGCGGCGGTGGCGCTGAACGCTTCCCGCGTCCGAAAATAACCGGAATTCATTTTCACGCTCACCGGATGCCGAAGGCGGCGATGGGTTAGCGCAGCGATTCATGATGGTCCTGCGCAGCCACGACCAGAGATCGTCGCATCTCGATATCGACGAAACCGTGGAATGAGTCAGAATGAGCCGAGGAGAATCGCATGCAATTCGGAATGGTGGGACTGGGTCGTATGGGTGCCAACATGACACGCCGGCTGATGCGCGCCGGTCACGAAGGATTCGGGTTCGATCGATCGGCGGATGCGGTCGCCTCGCTGGTCAAGGACGGCGCGAAGGGCGCCAGTTCGCTCGACGAACTCGCAACACAGATGAGCGGTCCCCGCGCCATCATCGTGATGGTTCCAGCCGCCTACGTCGACGCCACGATCGAATCGCTGATTCCGCTGCTGACGAAAGGCGACATCATCATCGACGGCGGCAACTCCCACTATCAGGATGACATCGCCCGCGCGAAGAAACTCTCCGCACTCGGGCTGCATTACATCGACATGGGAACGAGCGGCGGAGTCTGGGGACTCGAGCGCGGCTACTGCCTGATGATCGGCGGCGAGCTCGATGTCGTGAAGATGCTCGAGCCGCTGTTCGCCGCGCTGGCGCCAGGACGTGGCGACATCCCTCCCGCGAACCCGAACGCGCCCCTCACCTCGACTGCAGACCAGGGATATCTTCACTGCGGCCCGGCCGGGGCCGGCCACTTCGTGAAGATGATTCACAACGGCATCGAATACGGATTGATGGCTGCCTACGGAGAGGGTTTCAACATCCTCCGGCACGCGAACATCGGCAAGGCCGGCCGGGAACACGACGCGGAAACGACACCGCTGCGCAATCCGGAACACTTTCAGTACGATTTCGATCTCGCCTCGATCGCCGAACTCTGGCGCCGCGGAAGCGTCGTGACGTCCTGGCTGCTCGACCTGACCGCCTCCGCGCTCGCCACCGACGGCTCACTCGAGAAGTTCTCCGGGAAAGTCTCCGACTCGGGCGAAGGACGATGGACCGTCCAGGCCGCGAACGACGCCGCAGTTCCCGCGCATGTCCTCACCGCCGCGCTCTTCGAGCGATTTGCATCGCGAGGCGAAGACGACTTTCAGAACCGCGTACTGTCGGCCATGCGCTTCGGGTTCGGCGGTCACGTGGAGAAGAAATGAACGGGAAGCCCGTCTCGGATGCGCTGGTATTTTTCGGCATCACCGGCGACCTCGCGTACAAGAAGATCTTCCCGGCGCTGCACTCAATGGTCAGGCGCGGCCGGCTCGACGTGCCCGTGGTCGGGGTTGCAAAGTTTGACCTGACCATCGAAGCGCTCGTTGAACGCGCCCGCGCCAGCATCAACGAGCATGGCGGCGGGGTCGATGAGCCGACGTTCCAGAAACTCGTCTCGTTGCTGCGCTACGTGCAGGGCGACTACGCCGACGCCCAGACGTTCGCCACCCTGAAGCACGAACTGGGCGGTGCCAAACGGCCCCTTCATTACCTGGCCATTCCCCCGAGCATGTTCGGTACAGTCGTCACGAACCTTGCCCAGGCTGATTGCGTCTCTGAAGCGCGGGTTGTCGTCGAGAAGCCGTTCGGCCGCAATCTCGAATCCGCGCGCGAGCTCAACGACACACTCCATCGCTTCGTCCCCGAGGATTCGATCTTCCGCATCGATCACTACCTCGGCAAGGAGGCGGTGCAGAACATCCTCTACCTGCGATTTGCCAATTCGTTTTTAGAGCCGATCTGGAATCGCGATCATGTCGAGAGCATGCAGATCACGATGTCGGAGAGCTTCGGCGTCTCCG
>JBKJVD010000245.1:0-3149 GCA_046590585.1 Thermoanaerobaculia bacterium
CGACGTTGCGATAATCGGGGTAGGCAAGTTCGAATGCTTCCGCACCGCCCTTCTGTCGCGCGTCCCGCGCTTCGTTGAACACCGCAACGAACGCCTTCTCGTACTTGCCTCCGTCGATCCCGGCCGCATTCGGCGAAAACAGGAAGAACTGATCGAGTTCTTCACGCGTCTTCGCGGTCTCACTGATCGCGTGAAACGAGAGGGCCGTGTAGAAATGGATCGCCGCAAGAGCGTTAGAACGCTGGGGTTCAGCCATGTTGGCCGCATCCGGGACCGCTCCCTGAAGCAGTTCGATTGCCTGGCGGTAATCCCGGGCGTTCATCGACTGCCGCGCGGCGCCGATGGCAGAGCCGGGATCGGCCTGCGCGGCGATTGCCAACAAAAGCGAGACCACGGCCATCGAAACAGCAGTGCGGACCTTCATTGCAAACCTCCGCTGCGCATTCAGTCGAGACGAGAACGATACCTCAAACAGGTCGCCCGCCGGAGGAGCGGAGCCGAGTGTCACAGCCTCGTCACGGTTTCCAAGCCTGGTTCGGCTTGCCCTCCGTCCATGGCTTGTAGTGCAGGGCGAAATCGACCCGCTTGGCGATCGGCGGATGACTGTAGCGCCAGAACTCGATGAACGGGTGGGGCAGCGGAATCGTCTTGGAGTCCTCGGACAGTTTCACCATGGCCGTCGCCATCGGCCGGTTCAGGTGAGTCATCTCGAGCGAGAACACGTCCGACTGGTGTTCGGTGTAGCGCGAGATCCCGCTCATCACTGGTGAAAGCAGGAACAGGGTCGCGGTGACGATGAGCATCAGCCACGGCAGCGATGCCGGATCGCCATTGCTGATGATTCCCCACTCACTCCCCCACTGCCTGACACCGGCTTCATACGCTTTCTGTAGCGTGAAGCACACCAGGAGCGAGATGAGGATGCCGGACGCCAGGCCTTTCCAGATGTGGTTCAGCGCGTAGTGCCCCATCTCGTGGCCCATCACGGCGAGGACCTCGTCGTGCGACATCTTCGCGAGTAGCGTGTCCCACATCACGATCCGCTTCGTCGGTCCGATGCCGGTGACGTACGCGTTCATCACTTTCGTCTGCCTCGACTTGTCGACCTGATAGACGCGCCCGCCCTCGATACCCGCTTTCGATGCGAGATCGAGCAGCTTCTGTGCGAGCACCTGGTCCTTCAGCGGCTCGAATTTGTTGAAGAGTGGATCGATCAGCACCGGAGCGATCACGACGAGCAGAATCATCACCGGGATCGAGCCGAGCCAGAGCGCCAGCCACCAGCGACGAACTTTCGAGACGGCTAGCAGCGCTAGCGCCGTCAGTGGTGCGCCAATCAGGCAGTTCACGAGGAAGGTCTTGATCCCGTCGAACAGCCATGCACCAAAGGTCTGGTCGGTGAGGTCGAACTGATGCGGGACAACGAACTCGGAGTAGTACGTCAGCGGAAATTCGAGGAGCGTCAAGGCCACGCTGAACAGCAGGAAGTAGACGACCGAGAGCACAAAGCTCTTCTTCGTCACGCGGGCGGACAGGTCGCGCATCTTCGCCGACGCCCGCGTACCGAGCACGAGCAACAGCACTGCGAGGCTGTAGACGAAGCCCCCGAAGTAGATCCAGTTGTTGATCCGGCTGTGCCGGATCATCTCCGGCGTCACCTTCACCTCGATCGTCTCCTCCGGCTGGGTAGCTGGCGGTTTCGGCTCAGCCGAGGCGTTCGACGCCGCGACGATCGTGAACGCAGCCGCAGCAACGACGAACAGGGCAACTCGTACAATCAAACGCATTGCCGCAGTCTGACGTAAAGGGCCGCCGTCTGAAAGGCTCAGCCGCGCAGTGCTTCCACCGGCTCCAGACGTGCGGCGGCAATCGAGGGATAGAGACCGGCGAACAGGCCGATCGAAATCGCGAAGCTGCTGGCGACCGTCAGCCCGAACATCGATACCGGGAGTCCGGCGGGGAAGAATCCGCCGATGACCTTGACCAGCCCGATGCCGCCGCCCAGCCCTACCGCCGCGCCGATGACCGAAAGCGTCACGGACTCGATCAGGAACTGCGCGAAAATGTCGGCGTCCGTCGCACCGATCGCCTTCCGAAGTCCGATCTCGAACAGCCGCTCCGAGATCGCGATCTTCAGCACCGAAAAGATGCCCACTCCGCCAATCAGGAGCGAGATGCCTGCGATGGCGAAGAATACGATCCGCCAGTTCGCGAGGATCCCCTCGACCTGACCGCGCTCCTTCAGCATTTCTTTGCCGACGTTGTCGATCTTCACGTCGCCAATCCCGTTGTGTGCACGCCTCAGGCGCGCCGAGGCCTCGAGTTCCGCCTCGACGCTCTTCTCCGGATCGACCGACTTCGCAAGGACATAGGAGATCGCCGAGGAACGCCCGAACATGTCGCGATAGACCGTCCAGGGGATGTACAAACCGCCGGTCTCCTTCTCCATGTCGTCGTCGTTCACGAACTCCATGTTGAATTCGGTGCCGACTCCGACGACCGTCAATCGCCGCCCGCCGAGGTTGACCATCTTCCCTACCGGGTCCTCGGTGCCGAACATCTGCTTTTTCAGACGGAACCCGAGCACCACCACAGGCACCCGCCCATCGAGATCACGCTCGGTGATGAAACGCCCCTCGGAGATCCTGCGGTTCTTGATTTGCGCGAATGCAGGCGCGATTCCGTACACCGTGACCCGCCGCGTCTTCGAACCCGCGGTCAGGACGGCACGGGTTTCTCCCACCGGAGTCGTGGACGTGATGAGCTGGCTGTCGTCGAATGACCGGGTGTCCTCGATCCGCAGGCCGCGCGACAGATGCGACTTCGCACGCTCGACCCGATCGGAAGGCTCCTTCGACGAGAAGACCAGCACTCCATCCATGCCGAGATCGGCCACGCCTTCCCAGACCGCGGCCTTGATGCCGTCGAGCACCGACATGACGACGACCAATGCGAGGGTGCCGAGGATGACGCCGATCAGCGTGAAGAACGAACGAAGGGGATGTCCCTTCACTTCCTCGAAACTGGTGCGGACTGCTTCGCCGATCTGCATGTCGTCCTCGTGGTGCTGGCTGTTGGCTCTGGGCTGTCGGTAAAAATGCAGCTCATTCGTTTCGAAGTGCTTCGATGGGGCTGAGACGTGATGCCCG
>JBKJVD010000094.1:0-2671 GCA_046590585.1 Thermoanaerobaculia bacterium
CGCCCTTTCGTGAGACGGTGACTTACATCAACCGGATCGCGAAGCATCTGCATCGCGCCGAGAAGCCCGTGTCCTCGGTTGCCTCGACCCCCATCGCCTCTGCCCGCTGAGTTTCAGCCCGGGTTCTTCAGGCTGCAGAGGTGGCGGTCGCGACGGCTTCCGTCTCCGGCGTAAAGGCCGTGCGGATGTTGTCGAAACTGAGCACCATGACCGTGCGGTCGTCGTCTGCGGGACGGGTGCCTGAGTGGACGGCCACCGCAGTGAGGATGGCATCGCGCACCGCGTTGGGTGAGCGATCGGCCTGGCTTCCCAGCAGCGCCTCGATCTGTTCGAACCCGAGAGGGTCTCCGTTCATGTCCTGCGCTTCGACGATGCCGTCGGAGAGGTAGACGACGGTGTCCCCTTCCTCCAGGCGCGTCTCGTACGTTTCGCTCGTGATCTCGGAACGGACCCCGAGCGGCAGGGAAGGCGATTCGAGCGCGATCACCGTGTTCTCGCCCTTGCGCAGCAGGTAAGGGTAGAGATGGCCCGCGTTCGTGTGGCGGATCGTGCCACGCTCGAGGTCGAAGATGGTGAAGGCGAGCGTCATGAAGGCGCGGCGTTCCGTGGAGCGGAACACCAGGTCATTGAGCCGGTG
This sequence comes from Thermoanaerobaculia bacterium, assembly GCA_046590585.1. Lineage (GTDB taxonomy): Bacteria > Acidobacteriota > Thermoanaerobaculia > Gp7-AA8 > Gp7-AA8 > JBKJVD01. Next base: position 638 of record JBKJVD010000094.1, read on the forward strand.
AAAGAGAGCCTGTTCGGCGGCTCCTTCTTCGACGAGGGTGGTCATGGCCGCTTTCACCATCGCCATCACCAGGCCCGTCGACAGCCCATGTCCCGACACGTCTCCGATCGCGACCGCCAGTCGTGACTTGTCGATGTTGAAGACGTCGTAGTAGTCGCCGCCGATCGACGTCGTCGGCTCGAAGTGTGCTGCGAACGAAACTCCACGGAATCGCGGACCTTCCTTCGGCAGCAGGTTGCGCTGGATCGTGGCGGCAATCTCGATCTCGCTCTGCAACCGCTCCTTCTCCGCAACCGTGATGAGCAGCGATGCGATCGATTCAGTCATGTGATCGAACGACTGCGCCATCTCGCCGAGCTGGTTGTGCGGCTTCATCCGGATGCGATAGCTGAAGTCTCCCCGCTCGACGGCCTTCGTCCCTTTCTCGATGCGATTGACCGCCCTCGAGATCGAGAAGATGAGCACTCCTGCAAAGAGCGCCGCGAAAAAGTAGATGAGCATCAGCATCACGGTCAGGCCGAGGATGATCCTGACCAGGACATCGATGTACGTTCCACCCGTGTTGCCGAAGTAGAAGAGGAAAAGGTTGCGGACCGGATTCACGATGAAGGTGAAGGCTCGATGCGCCTTGTCCTCTTCACCACGCTTCCAGTCGGTCATCGTGGTGAGATCGCCCCAGATGATCCTGCGGGCGAAGTGCTTGATGAACAGGTTGTTGATGTCCTTCGGTCCTTCGAAGTCAGCGCGGTCGGCCTTTCCCCGGCGGAGCGTGATGTGATTCCTTCCCTGGCGATCCTCGGTCTGGTGTGCGACGCGAACGATCATCCCGCCCTTTTCCTCGAGCTGCTGAATCCAGCTCTCGTCGAGCGGCTGTACCAGCACCACGCTCCTGGGAGGTTCCTGCGTCTTTTCCTGGTCGAACTGGCGCGAGGCCACCAGCACCGCTTCGCCCTCGCGCCACGCCATTCCGCTGAAGCTCGTCGCGCGGAGCCACTCGGGGAGGGGGGTGCCGCTGGTCTTCGAACTGTCGTAGACCTCGAGAGAGGGTAGGGCATCGGTCGGCTTCTTTCCCGTCAGGCCGTATTCGAGTGCCCACGACTCCATCTGTCCGAGAGACGCCTGCCGCTCGCCGCGAAGGGCCGCCTGACTCATCACTCCGGCAATCATGTAGCTGATGGCGACCAGCAGGATCGCCATCAGGATGAACGGGAGCAGGCCAATCAGGACGTAGCTGAGGAAAAGGCGACGGCCGACGCGCCAGAAGAGCTTGCGCATGGTCCAGCGGATCGACAGGGCAACGAACAGCAGAGTCAGCCCGATGAGCGCCAGCCACCCGGCGAACGAGATGAACTGAGCCAGTTTATCCAGCCCGAACCGGTCCATGAGCGGCCTCAGCCGATCGACGATGAGGATGACGGCCAAAGCGATCAACCACACCAGTGCCGCCCTGCCAAGAGGCAGTCGTTGTTTAGGATCTGGTTCGATTGTCGTCACCATGGCGTGCCAGGGGAGAATACCGCCTCCCGGGATCACTGGCAGGTTTATACGGGGTTCAGGCTGCCGGGTTTTCTTCACGGAAACCTGGCTCAGCCGGAAAGGGTTTCAGCCCTCGCTGCGTTACATCAGGTGCAACTCAGTGTCACGCGAAAAGGCAAACTCCGGGCGACCGGAGGGCGCAAAGCGAACAGGTCTGGCAGGAGCGATGGTGTTCCGGACAGACGGCTGCGCTTCCGAACGTGATTCCCGCAATGAAGCGGGGATGTTCCGTGACCTGAAAGGACATTCTCGTGAAAAGCTTCGTTGCGCTCCTCGCGATGGTCTCAGCTGTCCCGCTCGTTGCTGCCGACCGGCGGCCACTGCCTGCACCCGCGGCCTCCATCGTGCTCGCGGCGCAGGGTTTCCCAGGGCCTATGCCGAAGTACCTGGCCTCGATCATCAGCGATGCTGCATCGACCTACGGCGTTGACCCGAACCTGGTTGCCGCGATGGGATGGCAGGAGTCGCGCTTCAACTCGAACGCAGTCTCGCGGTTTG
>JBKJVD010000194.1:0-23663 GCA_046590585.1 Thermoanaerobaculia bacterium
GCGCCCGCGAAGCGGCGCGCAAGGCGCGTGACCTGACGCGTCGCAAAGGGGCGCTCGACTCGGCGGCACTTCCCGGCAAGCTCGCCGGCTGCCAGGAGCGCGACCCGAAGTTCTGCGAGATCTACTTCGTCGGGGGCGACTCAGCAGGCGGGTCCGCCAAGCAGGGTCGCGATCGTCGCTTCCAGGCCATCCTGCCGCTCAAGGGCAAGATCCTCAACGTGGAAAAGGCGCGTCTCGACAAGATGCTCTCTTCCGAAGAGATCCGCCTGATGATCACAGCCCTCGGCACCGGCATCGGTGCGGGAGACTTCGACGTCCACAAGCTCCGCTACCACAAGATCATCATCATGACGGACGCAGACGTCGACGGATCGCACATCCGCACGCTGATCCTCACGTTCTTCTTCCGGCACATGCGTGACGTCATCGAGCGGGGGCACCTCTTCATCGCCCAGCCGCCGCTGTTCAAGGTTTCGCAGGGAAAGAAAGACTCCTACCTCAAGGACGAGTCGGAGAAATCCAAATTCCTTCTCAACCGGATTGCCGAGTCGATCGAGATCGAGCCGACGGGTGGATCTGCCCTGCGCGGGGAAGTTCTCATGACCCTGCTCCAGCGCATGGAGGAGTACCGCGCTCACGGCCGGAAACTGCAGGCGCGCGGCATGCCGCGCGAGGCCGTCGACCTGCTCTTTGCCGAGGGAATCCTCGATCGAACTTCGCTGGCCGATCCGGGCCGTCTGCAATCGCTCGTGACCGCGCTTCGCGCGGCCGGCTTTGAAAACGTCGAACATCAGACGGAAGAGGGCGCAGACACGCCAGTCGTCCACTTCACGATCACCTCGAACGGCAGCGGAAAGCGAATCGTCCTCAACGCTGAGGTGCTCGCGCAGTACGAGTTCCGCCAGATGGCAAAGACCTACGAGCAGTTGACCGTGTTCGGTGTCGCACCCTACGCGCTGCATCAGGGTGACTCGGTCCGCCAGTACGCACGGATCGACGACGTCCTCGAGGACATCTACAAGATCGCGGAAAAAGGCCTGACCATCCAGCGATACAAAGGGCTGGGCGAAATGAACCCGGAGCAGTTGTGGGATACGACCATGAACCCGGAGACGCGACGTCTGCTGCAGGTGCGCGTCGAAGACGAAGTGGGAGCGCATCAACTCTTCACGACTCTGATGGGTGACGAAGTCGAGCCCCGGCGCCTGTTCATCCAGGACAACGCACTCAACGTAAAGAATCTCGACATCTGACGACCACAAAGACGACACGTAATTAAGCTTCTAAAATACGCGCCGAATGAGCGCGGAATGAGTTTGACGGTAAAGCATGGCAGATTCTGATTACCAGAACTTCGCAGACAGTCGAATCCCAATCAACATCGAAGACGAGATGCGCAAGTCGTATCTCGACTACGCAATGTCGGTCATCATCGGCCGCGCCCTGCCCGACGTTCGCGACGGGCTCAAGCCCGTGCATCGCCGCATCCTCTACGGCATGTACGAACAAGGCAACACGGCCGGCAAGGCGTACAAGAAGTCGGCACGCATCGTTGGTGACGTCATGGGAAAGTTCCACCCCCACGGCGACAGCGCGATCTACGACACCGTCGTGCGCATGGCCCAGAACTTCTCGATGCGCTACATGCTCGTCGACGGCCAGGGCAACTTCGGTTCACTCGACGGCGACAACGCCGCCGCCATGCGTTACACCGAAGTACGCCTGACGCGGCTGGCCGAAGAGCTGTTGCGCGACGACATCGACAAGGAGACGGTCGACTGGACGGCGAACTACGACGGCTCGCTCCTCGAGCCGACGGTGCTGCCGGCAAAGTATCCGAACCTGCTCGTCAATGGTTCCTCCGGAATCGCGGTCGGCATGGCCACGAACATCCCGCCGCACAACATCGGCGAGGTGATCGACGCCTGCCTCATGATGATCGAGAACCCGCAGGTCACCATCAGTGACTTGATGACAGTGATCCCGGGGCCCGACTTCCCGACCGCCGGATTCATTCACGGCCTCGACGGAATCCGCCAGGCCTACAGCACCGGGCGCGGCATCATCCAGTTGCGCGCCCGCGCCATCATCGAGACCACGAAGAAGGGCGACAGGCAGCAGATCGTCGTGACGGAAATCCCGTACATGACGAACAAGGCCCGGCTCATCGAAAAGATCGCGGAACTGGTTCGCGACAAACGGATCGAAGGGATCTCCGATCTCCGCGACGAATCGGACCGCGAGGGCATCCGCATCGTCGTTGAACTCAAGCGCAACGAAGTTCCCGAAGTCGTGCTGGCCAACCTGTACCGCTACACGCAGATGCAGACGACCTTCGGAATCATCTTTCTGGCGATCGTCAACAACAAGCCCGAGGTCATGGACCTTCGTACCATCCTCGGTCACTTCATCGAGCACCGGAAAGAGATCATCACCCGCCGGACCCGCTTCGACCTTCGCAAGGCGCAGGATCGCGCTCACATCCTCGAAGGTCTCGTCAAAGCACTCGATGTGCTCGACCAGATCATCGAACTGATTCGCGCCAGCCGCACACCGGTGGAAGCAAAGAGCGACCTCATCTCGCAGTTCGCATTCTCGGAACTGCAGGCGCAGGCCATTCTCGAGATGCGGCTGCAGCGCCTCACAGGACTCGAGCGCGAGAAGATCGTCGCCGAGTACAACGAGATCATGGCGCTCATCGGCCGGCTCAAGGAGATTCTGGCGAGCGAGCGTCTCGTGCTCGAGATCATCGCCGGGGAACTTCGCGATATCCGCGAGGCTTACGGCGACAAGAGGCGCACCGAGATCATCGCCGAGGCGCACGAAATTTCGATCGAAGACATGATCGCCGACGAGAACATGGTGATCACCGTTTCGCGCGGCGGATACATCAAGCGTTCACCGTTGTCGCTCTACCGCTCGCAGCGGCGGGGCGGACGCGGCAAGATCGGGATGCAGACGAAAGAGGAAGACATCGTCGAGCATCTCTTTGTCGCTTCGACGCACGCCTACGTGCTCGTCTTCACCGACCGCGGACGGATGTACTGGATGAAGGTCCACACCATCCCCGAGGTCGGCGCGAATGCGCGCGGCAAGGCGATCGTGAATCTGCTGCCGGTCGAGCAGGGCGAGAATGTGCGCGCGCTGCTCACCACGCGCGACTTCAACGAAGGTCGTTTCGTCGTGATGGTCACGCGAGGCGCAAAGATCAAGAAGACCTCGCTCGCGGCATTCCGGAACGTCCGCACGAGCGGCATCATCGCCATCGACATCCTGGAAGGAGACGATCTGCACAGCGTCGCCCTCTCGAACGGCCATGGCGAGATCTTCATCGGAACCCACGCCGGCATGGCGATCCGGTTCCACGAATGCGACGTTCGTCCGATGGGACGTGGCGCCGCCGGCGTGAAGGCGATCTCACTCCGCAAGGGCGATCACGTCGTGGAGATGGACGTGTTGCCGGAGTCGCCTGAGGGTCGCCTGAGGGCAGAGAAGAAAGCGCTGCTCGGTGAGGACGTCGATCTGGAAACGGCCGACGCGATCGAACCGCGCGATCTCACTGAGTCGTCCGACTCGGAGGGTCTCGATGCGATTGATTCGCCTGACCAGGTCATCGATGCTGGCGAAGACGGTGTGCCAGACCTCGAGGTTGAGCCCAGCAGCACTGGCGAGATCGGCCAGATTCTCACCGTGACTGAGAAGGGTTACGGCAAGCGCACGGCGATCTCGTCGTACCGCCTCATCAACCGCGGCGGCCAGGGAGTCACCAACATCAAGATCGGCGAGAAGAACGGCAACGTCGCCGCGATCGCCCACGTGCACGTGGACGATCAGTTGCTGATCATCACCGAGCAGGGAATGATCATCCGGATGAAATGCGCCGGCATCCGCTCGATCGGCCGGAGCACGCAGGGCGTGCGGCTGATCAACCTCGAGGAAGATGATCGTGTCGTAGCCGCCATCAAACTCGTCGACACGGATGAACCCGAGGACGAGTTGCTTTCGGAGAGTGCTGAGGGCGCGGAAACGATCGAGGCGGAGACGCCAGGCGCTGACGCAACCCCCGGAACGGACGAAGAACCGCCCGCTGACGACGGCCTCGTTCATTAACGGGACAGACGGAACGGCCGTGCGGGGACTACAATCCCCGCATGGTCCGCCTTTCGCGCGAGCGCGTCACGCAACTCTCACGCGATCTTCTCGACGCGCTTCTGCGAAACGACACAGTCGTGCTGCTCAAGGATCGCGACTCCGTGCGCCAGGCGATCGCCTCGGCGATCTCCGATGAGTTCAAGCGCGAAGAAGAGCGCGAGCAGTCCGTGAGGCGGCGCATGGCGAGCACGCCCGGCCTGCCTCTGCTGGGATCACGCGAGTACGATGCCCTTTTCCGAAGGATGCTGGAAGAGGAGTACGTGCGCGAGTCTCTCGACTCCTGAGGGAATCAGTTGCGTTCCGGCTCGGTGGGCGCGGCTTCGATCGCATCAGCGTCTGCATCCGCTTCCGCGCTCTCGCCTGCAGCCCTGGCCGTGAACGTGTCGTCGTCCACGTGGATCATCTGACGCCACCGCTGCGCCTTCACCTGCTCGAAGATGCCGCCAGCATGCCCGGCCGGAATCCAGCTGTTGCCGCCACACTTCGGGCAGCGGCCACGGAAGGCAATGTTCTTCCCGCAATCGGGGCAGATGATGACGAGCGAATGCGACAGCTCGAACTTCTGCTCACCCTCGGCGTCGAGGCTGTTGAGGAAGGATGCAAGGTTCTGAAAGGTATCGTCCAGCGACATCACTACTCCGGGCCGAGGTCGGAATTGCACACGACGTGCCGTTCAGATTCTCATGATGTCGAACTGCTCGTGATGGAGTGAGTCATCCGGCTTGAACACCAGGTGAATGCCCAGCGACCGCTCCACCTCCTCGAAGATCGGGTCTCCGGTGTGCAGGGCGCCGTAGACGATCGGGTTGACGCGGACGATGACATCCTGCCCCTCGTGAAGGTCCTGCGATTTCATCAACTGCCGCCAGATCTCCAGCGCAATGGTCACGTTCGATTTGATCCGTCCGCTGCCGCCGCAATAGGGACAGGCCTGGGTGAGACTGCGTTCGAGGCTCTGCCGCACGCGCTTACGGGTCATCTCGATCAGGCCGAACTCGGAGATCTGCAGGATCTTCGTCTTCGACCGATCCTTGCGGATCTCCAGCTCGAGCGTCTCGAAAAGCTTCTGCCGGTTCGCTGGCTCTTCCATGTCGATGAAGTCGAGGACGATGATTCCGCCGAGATCACGAAGGCGGATCTGCCGGACGATCTCCTTGGCAGCTTCGAGGTTCGTGCGGAAGACCGTCTCTTCCAGATTCTTCTTGCCGACGTACTTGCCGGTATTCACATCGATGGCGACGAGGGCTTCGGTCTGGTTGATGACGATGTAACCGCCCGACTTGAGCCAGACCTTCGACTTGAGTGCCTTGGCGATCTCCGGCTCGATTCCGAACTCGTCGAAGATCGGTTCTTCGCGCCGATAAAGCCGGACGCGCGACACGAGCTGCGGCTGGATCTGGTCGAGGAACTCGACGATCCGCTGGTACTGCTCGACCGAGTCGACCCAGACGCTCTTGAATTCGGGCGAGAGCACGTCGCGGATCGTGCGCAGGACCAGGTCGAGATCGTGGTGGAGAGAATTGGGCGCGCTCATCTTCTCCGCGCGACGGCGGATCTGGTCCCACAAGTCGGTCAGGTACTTGAGGTCCGCGCGGAAGTCCTCTTCGTTCCGTTGTTCTCCAGCCGTACGGACGATGAACCCGCCGATGCCCTGAGGACGAATCGTCTCGAGAATTTCCTTCAGTCGGATGCGCTCGTCTTCGTCTTCGATCCGCCGGGAGACGCCGATGTGGTTCACCGTCGGCATGTAGACGAGGAACCGCCCCGGCATCGTGATGTGGCTGGTGATGCGGGCGCCCTTGCCGGCAATGGTGTCCTTCGACACCTGGACGACGATCTCCTGCCCTTCACGAAGGAGGTCGGAAATCGAAGCTTCGTTGCGGTGCGGAACATCATCGAGGTGCAGTTCGTCCGGCGTCTCGCTCTCGTACTCTTCGAAATCGTCGAGCACGTCGGAGACGTAGAGAAACGCGTCGCGGTCGAGGCCAAGGTCGACGAAGGCGGACTGCATCCCCGGGAGGACTTTCGTCACCCGGCCCTTGTAGATGTTCCCGACGATCGTGCGATGCCGGGTCCGTTCGACCCAGAGTTCCACGACCTGACCCTCGTCGAGAACGGCGATTCTCGACTCGTGGCGTGTCGTGTTGATGACGATCTCCCGTGACATGTGGGCGTGATTGTAGTGGCTGAGGTCCACAGGGTCACGACTCAATGCGGGTTAGACTCCGCGCCATGGCCACTATCTACTTCTCGGGATCGATCAGTGGCGGGCGCGAGGATGTGCCCGTGTATCGGCAGATGGTGGCTGCGCTGACTGAGGCCGGACACCGCGTGATCGCGGGAGCGGTCGCCTCGGAGACCACCGGCTCCGGGGGTGAATCGCTGGGTGCCGGCGACATCTTCGCGCGCGACCTGGCCTGGATCGACGAGGTCGCCAGGGAACAGGGAGTGCTGGTCGCAGAGGTTTCGCGCCCTTCGACCGGAGTCGGCTACGAGATCGCCTACGCGCGGTACAGGCACGGGCTTCGAGTGATCTGTCTGTACCGACCCGCGTACACGCAGCGCTGCACGGCCATGGTGTCAGGAGATTCCGGAATCGAGCTCATAGAGTACGTCGATGGAGAAACGGACCAGGCCATCGAGCGGCTGAAGCAGATTCTCGAGCGGCCACGCGAATAAACTGCGGGACCGCTGGGTTTGCACGCGCTGCCGGCCTTGACCAGGCCGCTGCGGCTCTGCTACGTTGCAGCGCCTTTCCGGGGAGTTCGTTATTCCGGCATAGCTCAGTTGGTAGAGCAGCGGACTGTTAATCCGCTTGTCGCAGGTTCGAGTCCTGCTGCCGGAGCCATTTCGAATCAATCATTGAGCCGACTCTCGCGAGTCGGCTCTTTTTGTTTTCCTGTTCGGTCGCGTTTCGCCGGTCAGCGCCGGCGGCGGCCACCCCACAGGATGCCGGCAGCGAGGATCGGGGCGATCACCGCGGCAGCAACGATCAGCGCGTCACCGCAGCCGCGAATTCGTGACGCGTTATAGCGCGCCACCTGCAGGAGGGTCAGCACGACGTCGCCGATCGCTGCCGTCAGTGCCGCCGCCGCAAGTGGACGCCGCCACTTCCTGCTGAGCGTGAACAGCGCGGCGACCATTCCGGCATCGAACAGACACCAGGCGAGTTGTATGGACCGCGAAGGAAACCATCGCAGCGTCTCGACGCCCAGAAGCAACAGCGTCCATGGAACGAGTAGTGCGGCCAGCGCAAACAACACTGGCGCTGGCGCACGAAGCACCGCGAGCACGCCGAAGCGGACCAACTTCCCGCTTGCGAAGGCGTCGAGTACGTCGAAGATTACCCCCGGCCTGCTGCGCCCCGGCGGCCACGCCACCGAGATCGGTGTCCAGCCGTCGGGCCGGAGCTTCGCCTTGAACGAATACACGCCCTCGAAGCTGTAGAACCCACGCATCACCCGCCGTGTCGTCCGCAACCACGCGGCGTCGCCCGCCAGCGGTGCCAACCCGAGCGTCACGTAAGGGCTTCCATCGTCTCCTGCATCGCGCATCGCGCAGTCGATCAACAGTTCGGTCGTCCCGTTTGGGGCGTCGGGATCGCGAAGGATGTCCTCGAAAAACCAGCCGCCGCGATCGTAGACCGGCACTGCGACCAGCAGGCCGGCCACCGCGGCTCCTGCCCGCGCAACGTAGTAGCGTCGTTCCTCGGCGAGCACGAACGGCTCGAGCGCAACCAGAAATGACATCGGCGGCATGGTCCTCGAACGCAGCCAGCGCGCGGTCAGCATCTCGAGCTCGCCACGCATTCCGCCAGCGGCATCCGCAGACTCGACGCGCGTGACGACCACCTGCTTCGCGCGCGCTCGTCGCAACTGCTCTTTGAACCGACGGTGGCCGCGATGACGTTCGTTCCAGAGGCGCGGGTTCCACCACGGCTGCAGCCCGATGTTCAGCGACGGCAGGCTCGTCGCCTCGACGAACCGTGGCTCCACCGCGAAGAACGCTACGCGCTTTCGATGACGATGCGCCTCCGCGGTGAAATCGGTGACCACGGCGGCCGTGCGATTGAGAGACGCCACCGGGGCACCAGCAACGACCCACGCCGCGCCAGTGTCGACGTACGCCACCGCTGCGTCGTCATCCGGATGGAACCAGTACGAGAACTCCGTCTCCACCGCTTGGAACGACGTCGCGTTCCATCCGTGGCGGCGAAGGAGAACGAGCAGCTTCTGACGTGGATCGACCATTTGCCGCTCAGACGATCAAGCGCTTGCGCATCGCGTACAGCACGATCTCGGCGGTACTGTGCAAACTCAGCTTCTGCATCAGGTTGGCGCGGTGAGTCTCCGCCGTCGAGACGCCGACATCGAGCAGCGCCGCGACTTCCTTGTTCGCCCGCCCCTCCGCGAGAAGCTGGAGCACTTCCTTCTCGCGATCGGTCAACAGGTCGTATGAGTCGGTGAGTCCGCGCTCGTGAAGACGCGCCATGTACTCCTCGGCGAGCACTCCGCTGACGGCAGGGCTGTAGAACGTTTTGCCGGAAGCAACGGCGCGGATGGCAGGCAACAGATCTTCGTCCGTCGCGTCCTTCAGCAGATAGCCGCGCGCGCCGGCGTTGATCGAGCGGAGGACGTATGACTCGTCGAGATGCATACTGAGCATGATCGCGAGCGGCGGAGGTTGCATCTTCTGCGCACGGGCGACGACATCGATCCCGTTCAACTTCGGCATCGCCACGTCGACGATCAGCAGGTCGGGGTGATGCTCCTCACAGAGTCGCAGAGCCTCGAGTCCGTCTGCCGCCTCCGCGACGACTTCCACGGAGGTTTCGGTCTCGAGAAGCGAACGCATCCCGCGCCGAACAATGGAATGATCGTCAGCCAATAACACGCGCACCCTGGCCCTCCTCGAGTGGAACAGTGACGGGCATCGTCACGTGCAACTCGGTTCCGCTCGGTCTGCGCGGCCGCACGAGGAATGACCCGTGCAACTCGCGAACGCGTTCGTCGATTCCGAGCAGACCGACGCCTCGCGCACGGCCGGGATCGATTCCGATGCCGTCGTCACAGACCATGAGGTCGAGCGTGTTCTGAGCTAGCTGGACGCTGACCTCGATCCGCTTCGCCTGGGCGTGACGCGCGCAGTTTGTCAGGGCTTCCTGCACGATGCGGTAGATGCAGGTCCGGTACGGATCGGGTAACGAATCGAGGTCGCCACCGAGCGTGAGATCGACCGGAGTGGTGAATCGCCTCCGGAAATCGCGCACGTGCCATTCCAGCGCGGGCTGCAGCCCGAAATCATCGAGCATGCTCGGACGCAGACCCATGACGAGGTCGCGAACCGAGCGGAGGATTGTGTCGAGCAGACGCTTGGCCTCGGCGATCGACTGCGCCAGCTGACTGTCGGAACTCCCCCGCGCGCGCTCGGCGCGACCGATCTCCATCCGCAGTGCGGTGAGCATCTGGCCGACGTGGTCGTGCAGCTCGCGCGTGAGCTTCTTTCGTTCCTCTTCCTGCGCAGCAACGAGCTGCTGCGAAAGCATCCGCATCTCCTGCTCGGCCTGTTCGGCGTGAAGCCGCTGCTCTTCCGAGCGGCGCTCCAGCATGCGAAGGCGGACGACCGCCACGAGTGCGACGACGAAGCCGATAAAGAGCGTGCGCCAGAGGCGCCGGTGAAGGTCCTCGCGAAAGAGGACGAGACGACGGGTGACCTCGGCGCGTTGCGCGGCGAGATTTGCGTTGTTCAACTGCTCGATGTCGGTGGTGATGGCAAGCACGGCTTCACGGCGGGGAAGTACCTCTCTCCGTAGAAATCGGCCGCTGCGCATCAGCTTCTCGTACGCTGACCACTCAAACAACGGCTCAAACGCCTGCCAGTAGTCGTCAAGGCGAGTGTCGAGATTGTCGACACGTGCGGCGACGTTCGCCGGGAGCAGCGCACGGAGCTCCTTCACGGACGCGCTGTGGTTCCGGCGCAGCTCCGTGAGGCGCTGCCGATATTGCGGGCCTTCTTCCTGATCGGCATCGAGCAGGTAGTCGCGGATGTAGATTCCGGAAAGATGAACGTCTGCGCGGAGCCGCCGCAGCGCGCTCTCGACGTCACGGTGATGGGTGTTCAACCTGTCGAGTTGCGTGTAAATCTCTTCAGCTTTGCGAGACGTCGATGCCACGGAGGCATAGATGAGCAGCAGGAGACCAGCCATCGCGCCTGCGGTGACGGGCCACGTGGCGAAGAATTTCTTCTGCCATCTGCTCAGCATCCAGTTGCGCACTTCATCTGACAACACGCATCGTCAGATCATCACTTCCTCGCGAATCATACGGAAAAGCTCGCGAAACGAGCCGACGATCGTCACTCCCGGAGGAGGCACACGCTCGTTGCTGGCCAGAAAAAGCGCACGACCGTTTTCTGCCGCGAACCTCAAGGGGCCAAAATCGGTAATGTCGTCGCCCGCGTACACGACGCGTCCGGCACCAACGGCACGCGCCAGCCACCGCAAAGCTTCTTCTTTGCCGCCGCCGGGCCGCCGCGCCTCGAGGACGCATCGACCGTCGATCACGTCGAGATGCGATGCCTTGGCCCACCCTCGGTACATCTCGACGAGCGGAGCGACGGCTTCGAACGGAACTCCGCGCCAGTGGAGCGCGAGCGCGTGCTTCTTCGATTCGAGACGCAGCCCGCTCGCGGCGATCTCGCTCTCCAGCTCACGGTCGAGCTCGACCGAGAGCGGAGGCGTGTCGTGGATCAGCACGCCTCCCGGGGCGTGAATCTCGAGCCCGTGGGAGGTAATGAAGTACGCCCCGGGAGCGTTCACGCGGTCCATCAGATCGTTCGCGTCACGGCCGGACACAATCGCGACGACCACCCCTTCCATGTGCGTAGCTTCAGCGATCAACGCCGCGGCGGCACGATCGATCTGCACTTTCGCGGGATCGTCGCAGATCGGCGCCAGTGTGCCGTCGAAGTCGAACGCCAGAAGTGTCGCTCCGCTCATCGGGCCACGACCTTCGACGCTTTCGGGCGCGACGCCGTTCGCTGCTTCGGCCAGAAGCGCGCCCGTTGCTGGCGAATCTCGCGCAGGCCGGTCAGCAGACTCTCGGACCAGTCGTAGATCGAATGCGATGCCACCTGTTCCCTCATCGACTGCATGCGCGCGCGCCTCTCGGCGAGTGGCATATGGATCGCGCGCAGGATGCTTTCGGCGACCTGCTGCGTGTCGTAAGGGTTCACCATCAAAGCGGCGTCGAGTTCTTTCGCCGCGCCTGCGAACACGCTGAGCAGGAGCACGCCGTCATCGTCCTCGCATGCGGCAACGTATTCCTTGGCCACGAGGTTCATCCCGTCGTGCAGCGGCGTCACGAGCGCGCTGTCGGCCATCGCGTAATACCGACGCACCTCCTCGGGGGCGAACGTCCGCATCTGCAGGAGAATGGGCTTCCATGTCTCCGTTCCGAAGCGCTCGTTGACGCGATCGACGAATTCGCGCAGATCGTCCGCCAGTCTCTGGTACTTGAGAATCCGAGTGCGTGTCGGCGACGCGAGCTGCACCAATACATACTGGCCAGCCAGCGAGGGATTCTGTTCGAGCAGCAGCTCCACCGCCGCGACGCGTTCGAGGAGCCCCTTCGTGTAGTCGGCGCGATCGACGCCGACGCTCACATGCGCCTGCGGCGGAATCCCCAGCGTGCTTCGCAGGATGGATCCTTCGGTGCGCGATGCGGCGGGGTAGGGCCACTCCACGCTGATCGGGTATTCACGAATCTGCGTGACGTGACCGGCGTACGTCACCGACATCGTTTCGAGGTCGACCCGGCACTCGAGATAGCGCTGGACCGTCTCGAGAAAATTCAGACAGTACTGCCGCGTATGGAACCCGACGATGTCGGCGCCGAGCATCCCCTCGAGGATCGCCTGCCTGGAGGGGCAGATGCCCACCACTTCCGAATTCGGCCAGGGGATATGCCAGAAGATACTCGTCACGATGTGCGGAGCTTGTTCGCGGACGAGTTTAGGCACGAGCGCGAAGTGATAGTCCTGAATGAGCAGCAGACCATCGACGGTCATTTCCTCGACGGCCGCTCGCGCAAACGTCTCGTTCACGGCCTGATATGCGATCCAGTCCGGAGCGCGGAAAGACGGCTGGGTGTGGGCCATGTGACAGAGAGGCCACAAACCCTCGTTCGCAAAACCGGAGTAATAGCGCTCGTACACATCCTCCTGGATCCAGAGCCGTCGTAGCGTGTACTCCGGTGCATCTGGAGGCACGGGAACATGCCCGTTTCGGTCCGTTCGTTCGCGATCGGCAGAGCCACCGCCGTACGCGATCCAGGTGCCTCCGCAGGCCCGCAGGATCGGCTCGATTCCCGTGACCAGGCCGCTGGCCGGGCGCTGCACGACAATCTCACCATCTTCACCCCACTCGTGCGAATAGGGCTCGCGGTTGGCGATCACCACCAGACCGCCGCTCGGAATGTCGGCACCAACCAATGCGCGAAGGCGCGCCGGGCCATCTGTTTCGATCGCGCTTCTGGCGCGCAGATGCTCCACGGCATCGTGCATGTCACGCACGAGCAGTCGGAGGCCGGGAGGAACTGGCGTGGGGTCGCCGCCATCCGCCCTCATGCGACGAAACATCGATCGCGCGGCCTCCTCCGTTCTCCTGCTGCCGATCCGCCATCCCGCGCGGGCGAGCAGCAGAAGGGCGAAGAGCACCAGCTCCGCCGAGAGGAACAGTGCCTGAAGGAGATGTTTCCGGCGTGCGTCGAGGAACGTACGATCCTGCACTACGAAGAGCGTGCGTCCCGCGCCGAGCGCGTGCATGGTGACTACCACGCTGTGCGTACCCATGCGACCCCGCGTGGCCTTTCCTCGAGCCGCCGCGGAGGCGAGCGCAAGGTCGGATCGGCAACCGAGGGAGCGCGCGAGGCCTGTGGCTGCGATGGGCGTTCCCGCCTGCGAGCAGGCCACCAGATTCGCAGCGTCTTCGGTCGTCGAGAACTCGGCGAGTGCTGTCTGAATCCGGGTCGGAGAGACGTCGCGTGTGCTGCTTTGCACGGCGACGCCAATGAGGTGGGCGCGGCGGCTCAGATCGCGATCGGTCCATCGGCGCAGCGCAGAGTCGAAACCGTCGTAAAGCAAACCGAAAATGAGTCCCGCGCAGAGGAGAGCGCCGACCATCATCAGGGCGCTGTCGCGCAACCGCGCGGACCCTACAAAAGCGCGCCGGATACGTGTCTTCATGCCCACCAGTTCACGATTCGACATTCGCTTCCCCCTGGCGTGGGAGGCGACGTCCGCACCCGCCGACTGGGAGGATCTCAGCATTGCCGAGAGCGAGCGGGACGTCGCCATCCACGAAGCGAAGGTTATGGACGAACCGAAACGATGTACATCCGGTCTATGGGGGAGAGGCCAGCGTACGTCGGGATTGATCGGTCTCGCGACGATGAACGCAAGAAGTTCGATCGGCACTCCCCATCGGCGCGCTGACCACGTTCCGGGCGTGAGCATTGCGAGGCCACATGGAGGGACAGAGACTCCGAGGCGAGTCCCGCGAGAGCAGCAATCCCCTGGAGGCGTGATGCGTGGTCACAACGTGAACATTACGATGAAGCAGGCTGAGTCGGATCGCGGTCGAGGGAGTCTCATGCGATGACGCACTTTTTCGAACGGCTCACGGCGGCTGTCGTCGAGCATCGCCGCCGCACGCTGCTGGCCGCGGCAGTGCTCTTCCTGTGCGCGATCGGTGTCGCGTCGCGACTCGAGCTTGATCCCGACATCCTGAATCTCGTTCCCCGCAAAAACCGTGAGATCAACGAGTTCCGCCACGTTCTGACCGGCCTCGGAACGATCGATCAACATCTGGTCGCCGTGACATTGCCGCCGAACGCCGATGCTGCTGCCTACGCTCCGCTGATTGCGTCCCTCGCCGCCCAATTCCGCCAGCTCCCCTCAGTGGCGTCAGTCGACGCCGAGATCCCCGATGTCGTCGACGTGGCGAAGGAGATGCTGCCTTACGCGCTCCTCTACTTCTCCCCGGAGGATCTGCCGAAGATCGAAGCCAGGCTCACGGATGCAGCCATTCGCGCCTCGGTCGAGCAGAACGCCGCGATGCTGCAGACGCCGCAATCGTCCGTCGCCAAGTCGTTGATCGAGTGGGACCCGTTTCATCTCGCGCCGCTCCTTCTGGAGAAAGCTCGACCGGGAGGCGGGGGGCTGAAAGTCGACTCTTCAACAGGATTCATTCTGTCGAGTGACCGGCGGATGTTCCTCGTCAGCGTCAAACCGCGGAGGTCCGCGCAGGACATTGCGTTCGCGCGCACACTGCTGCGCGACTCCGGGAAACTCACTGCTGCGGTAGTCGATGAGTTTCTTCGCGGCGATCCGGAGTTGAAGCGGCCGGCCATCGAGTTTGCCGGCGGTTATGCCATCGCAGTCGCCGACGCTGCTCTCATCAAGAAAGATGTGACGATCAACGTCATCTCGTCGCTGGTCCTGATTCTTCTGCTGTTTCTCTACGCCTTCCGAAGCTTCGCCTCGATCCTCTACGCCTCGGTGCCGATGGTCTTGTCGATCGCAGTGACGTTCGGGTTCGCCGCGCTCGTTCTCGGCAAGCTTTCGTCAGCCAGCGCCGTCTTCGGCGCACTCGTCGCGGGGCTGGGGATCGACTTCGTCACGATCGCTTATGAACGGTACCTCGATCTCCGCAACGCCGGTCATCCCGTGGCGGTTGCACTCACTCGGAGTTACGGTGCGACGATGCCGGGCGTCCTCGTCGCGGCGATCACTACTGCCGGCACGTTCTACGCGTATCTGCTGACTGACTACCGCGGGATGAGCGAGCTTGGTCTCCTGGTCGGAACGGGAGTCGTTCTCTTCTTTGCGGCGGTGGCGCTGCTGCTGCCGGCCTTGATCGCATCCGTCGACGGGCGCCGAACGGCGAACAAGCGTGTGGAACTTCGTTCCTTCGGCTCGCAACATTTGATGAACCTTGCTGTACGGCGACCGGTCGTGACCATCGTCCTCTGGGGAGTGGCAGTCGCTGCAGCGGCCGTCGCAGCGCGGAACGTGAGCTTCGACCCGGAGATCTCTAGCTTTCGATCGAAGAACAACCCAGCGACGGCGGTGCAGGAGCGGGTGTCGAAATCATTCGGCCAGGGCTTCAGCGCCATGCTGTATGTGGAGGAAAGACCAACCGTGAGCGCCGCGATCGATGCGACCGCGGCACAGCGACCGGCGCTGGACCGCCTCGCGGCCGGAGGAAGCATCGGGACGTACCAGTCGATTGCCACGCTCCTCCCTCCGCTCGGGCAGCAGACACAGATGATCGCGCTCGCGGCGGAAAGGCGTGACTCGACGCTGAACCTCGAACGCATCGAACGCGTATTTCGTGAGTCGCTGGAAGCGAACGGTTTCCGCGCTACGGCCTTCGATGACTACCTGGTGACCTTCCGCCAGATGCTTCAGCCAGGACGACCACTGGACTATTCGGCGCTCCAGCAGACCAGCCTCGCGCCGGTGCTCCAACGCTTCGTGAAGCAGCGAGGTGATCGTTGGATGAGCGTGACCTACCTTTACCCGAAGAATGGGGCATGGCCATCGGACGTGCCCGAGCCGATCATGCAGTGGCGGGACACCACCGGCGGCGTGGTCACGGGCGTGAATCTCGTGAGCATGACGCTGCGCCGGATCATCCAGCGCGATGCTGTGCGCTCGACTCTCTGGGGATTCGCCGCCGTCTTCATACTCTTCATGCTTTTTCACCGTTCAGTGACTCGTGCGATGCTGATGTTCCTGCCGCTGCTCGCCGGCTGCACGATCATGGTCGGTTTGATGAGTGCATTCGGCCTCCGCTTCAATCTGGTGAATGCATTCGTCGGGCTGATGCTCGTTGGCGTAGCGACCGATTACGCGATCTACATCGTGCAGCGATACGATGAAGACCCGTCATCCTTCGCAACGCACGGTTCGGAGACTGCGAAAGCGGTGGCCATGGCGGCGATCACGTCGATGGTCGGTTTCGGCTCCTTCGTTACTTCGCACTTCCCCGGGATGCGCTCGATCGGATACACCTCACTTCTCGGAATTGCGTTCAGTTGCCTCGCCGCCGTCACGCTGCTGCCGGCGGTTCTGACTCTGAAGACGAAACGCGGCAGCGCGTGAGTCCTTGTGTCTCTGCGGATGAGGAGCTCGCGGTCTCCCCCCTTTGCCGGATGGAAGCGGTGGCAGTTTCGAACTAACGTGCGGTCGCAATGGAATCGCCAAATCGAAAGGCAGTCCGCATCCGGCCACGACGTCTCTCGTCCACAGCTGCCGCTCATCGCGTCGGCGTCTTCACGGCAGTCGATGGAACGCTGTTGGATTCGCGTACCTTCGACGTGGGAGCCAACCGTACCGTGATCCAGCAGCTCCTCTCAGCGGGGATTCCGGTCATTCCGGTCTCGGTCATGACACTCGATGAACTCGCGCCCATCGCCGCAGACCTCGGATTGCAGCAGGCGATGATCATCGAGGCGGGCGGAGCGATTGCGCGCTGGAGGAACGGGACCTGGGAGGTCGAGCCGTGCGGCCCGCCTGCGGAGATCGTGCTCGGCGTGGTCAGGGAGATCGAGGATCGCTCCGGGGCGAACCTTCTTGTTTACTCCGCGATGGAAGAGTCCGCGGCTGCTCGAGTGTCCGGCCGTTCGGGAGCAATGCTCCACGCATCGACGAATCGCCGGTTCAGCGAGCCATTCGTGATCGAGAGCGGCGATCTCGCATCGATCGAGCGAGCGGCCGCGGAGGTCGGATTCTCGGTACGTCGGGGACGCAGATTCTTTCATCTGTGCCGGGAATGCGATCAGGGAGAGGCATTCACACGCCTGCGCGAGGAACTGCAGTGCGACGTGGTGATCGGAGTCGGAGGGACGGCCGTTGATGCCGAGTTTCTGACGCGTTCCGATGTGGCGATCGTCGTCCCTGGTCGTGATGGAATAGCCGACCCCGAGTTGCTGGCAAGGCTGCCGAACGCGCGTGTCGCAGCGGCACCCGCGCCTGACGCTTGGGCAACAGAGGTCGATGAAGCGTTGAGAACAGTCGGAACGCCGAAAACGCGAGCGAGAAGGGTGGCATCCTGAGGATGGCGGGCGAGCGCCGGCATGCGATATGGTGCGCCTGCACATGGCCGCCGTCTCCGAGCAGTTGAAGAAGTTTCTCGAGCAGCGCCTCTCAACGCTCCAGCACATCGAGGTGGTTCTGTTGCTCCGCGGGGATCCCGCGCGGTCGTGGACGGCACCGGAAGTAGCGGCGACGTTGGGCAGCGCACCGGAGACCGCCGCAATGCGGCTTTTCCTTCTCGCTTCGGGCGGTCTGATCGCGTTCGAGCCGAATTCCATTCCGCGATACCGATACGCGAACACGGATGACGCCACCGACTCGATGCTTCAGGAATTGACGGAGGTGTTCACCGCCAACCCCGAAGCGGTAGCGGCGGCCGTGGAAGCACCGCGCGATCCCATCCGCAGTTTCTCTGATGCATTCAAGTTGAAGAAGTAGGACATCGGCATGTTTGGAAACCTCGTCTACATCCTCTGCGCCGCTACGAGTATGGTCTGTGCGCTTCTTCTGCTCCGAGGCTATCGGCGCTCGCGCGTTCGGCTCCTGCTGTGGAGTGCCGTCTGCTTCCTCGGCCTCGCGCTGAACAACGCGCTACTGGTGATCGATCTCCGCATGGGGACGGCGATCGATCTGTCGGTCTGGCGGATGATACCGGCCATCATTGGCGCTGGAGCGTTGCTGTACGCACTGGTGTGGGAGGCGCAATGACGGACGTGTTATCCGGGGTCCTGATCGCGCAGTACGCGACCATCGCTCTCTTCTTCCTCCGTTTCTGGTCGAAGTCGCGCGATCGCCTCTTCCTCATGTTCTCCGCGGCGTTCTGGGTGTTGATGGTGCAACGGCTGGCGATCGCATTGACACAGGAGATCCTCGAGCAGCAGGCGCCGCTCTATCTCCTCCGCCTCGCGGCGTTCATCGTGATCATCGTGGCGATCGTCGACAAGAACCGCCGGTGACATCGACATCGACGCCGACCCGGACCCCCAGATCACAACCGCAAGGAAAGGCGGACCTCCCGCCACTCCGTCGCGATCTCGAGTCAGCAACCAGCTCACAAAGATCACCCCGCCCAACGCGATGGTGGAACCCTCTTCGGACCGCTCCGAATACAATGTAGGGATCGGGTGCGGGGAGTCTCTTCTCGCAGGAAGCGTCGAACGGTCGGGCCGCCGTTCAAGTCTGAATGCGATGGAGGTCGCCCGTGAGTATTTCCCAACTCCTGATCGCGCTGCTGGTCATCTTTGCCGCGGCGAAACTGTTCGGCGAGCTCGCCGAGCGAGTCAAACAACCAGCCGTGCTCGGCGAGATGGTCGGCGGCATCGTCATCGGTGTCTCCGGTCTGCACCTCATCGATGCACACAGCCCGGTCTTGCACCTGCTGGCGGAGCTGGGCGTCCTGCTTCTGCTCTTTCTGATCGGCCTCGAGACGGATATTCGCCGATTGCTATCCGTCGGCGGGGCGTCGTCCGCTGTCGCAGTAGCCGGCGTGGTGCTGCCGTTCGCCGCGGGGTTCGGGGTTGGCCGCTGGCTCGACTATCCAATGACGGTCTCCGTCTTCCTCGGCGCTGCACTGACGGCAACATCGGTCGGAATCACTGCGCGCGTGCTGTCCGATCTCGGCCATCTGAAATCGGATGAAGCGCAGGTGATCCTTGGCGCGGCCGTCCTCGACGACATTCTCGGCCTCGTCCTGCTCACGGTCGTCAGCGCCGTTGCAGCCGGTGAAAAACTGACGTCATTCGGAATCGCGAAGACCTTCACGCTCGCATTCGGGTTCGTCATCCTGGCGGTGGTGATCGGCTCCGTACTGGCGCCGCGTCTCATTGCCTTCATCACCCGGATGCGGGTTGCGAAAGCGCTCTTTTTCACCTCACTGATGATCGCGTTCGGGATGGCCTGGCTTGCTGATCTCGCAGGATCGGCCCTGATCATCGGAGCCTTCTCCGCCGGAGTCGTCCTCGCCAGGACCGACCGCGGTCGCGAGATCGAGCACGAGGTCTACGACGTGGCGCAATTCTTCATCCCCATCTTCTTCGTGTCCGTCGGGGCGGCCGTAGACCTGAGAGCGATCAGTCCCTTCAATCCGGATACCCGGCAATTCTTCGTTGTAGGCATGCTCCTCACCGTCGTCGCCATCATCGGCAAGCTGGCCGCCGGTTACGCTGCGTTCGGCAGGCCGCTGCGAAAGTTCGTCATCGGTGTGGGAATGGTGCCGCGCGGCGAAGTAGGTTTGATCTTCGCGCAGGTCGGGTTGTCGGCCGGCCTCCTGTCGAGCGGCTTGTACAGCTCCGTGGCACTGATGGTGATGATCACGACGTTCCTCGCGCCGCCTGCGCTGCGTGCGCTGCTGGCGAAGACGCCGCAGTCGGCTGAAGATGCCGACAGCGCGCTTTGTGACGTTGTGACCGAGGCGTTCTCGGATGATGACGAGCGCTAACGAACTGCGAAAGCCCGCCCGATCGCTTCGTCGATGAGCCGGACCTCGGCCCGGGTTCGTGCGGCGCGTTCGCTCTTCCCTGTTGCTTCGAGATAGGCAATCTCATCGAGGAGGAGCTTCTCCTGATCGAGGAGAGGTCCGACGTTGGAGGAAGCGGCGCTGATCCGCAGTCTCGTCAGCTCGTCTCGTGCGCCGGCGCGGGTACGCCCCAGCATCGCTAACGCAGACAGCGTGGCGCAAAAGAAGGCGAGTCCGAGAACCGTGACGGCCGCTTTCCGGGTACGGACAACGCTCAGCGTGATGATGACGACGCCGAGAATGATCACGATCGCGATGAGAGAGTTGAGCGCGAGCGACGTGCTGACCAGCGGGGATCGAAGCTCGACCGAGAGCAGACTGGCGCCCGACAGACCCGCTCTCGCGGCGAGGAACAGGTCGATTCCGCTGACGTAGCGCTCGAGAGGCAGGCTCCCTCCAGCGGCCGCCACGCCCAGCAGGATGCTGAAGCCGGTGGTCACGGTGAGGAGCGGCACGGCGACAGCGAGGCGTACGTAACGAAGGAACCAGACGACTCCAATCAGGAACGGAACTGCCAGGTCGACGAACCGCCGCGGACCGAATGACATGCCGCCCCAGAAGTAACGATCAAGAAGTCCGTTGGCGATCCACTCTCCTGCGAACATGAGAAGCAGGATGGAGGGCTCGAAGCGTGAATGGCGAAAACGGAGCAACCAGCCTGCGATCGCGAAAACCGTCACCGGGGCCCAGGCAAAAAGTCCGTGATACGACGAGAACAGGGTGGCGAGCAGCGCGTTCGTTTGAAACGGCATCCAGGTCACGCCGGTGAGGTTTGCGCCAGAGACCAGCGGCCCGAGTGGATTCCCATAGATGACGAACCATGCAGCGAGTTGCGGCAGCACGCCAAGAAGGGTTGCGACCGCTGTTCTGGTGAGAGCAGGAACGCTGCGTTGCGCATGAAAGACCGCGAGGGCGATTGCAGGAAGGAGAACAACATGCTGTAGGCGCGTGGCCACTGCCAGCCCGGCCAGCAGTCCGATCAGCCATTCTCTGGACGGTTCATGATCGTCATGCAGCTTGAACATCTGCCACGTCAGTAGCGCAACCACAAACGCTCCGGACGCATGGGTTCCGAGAGGAAACCTGAAGGTGTACCAGAAGAGCGGCGTGCCGGTCAGGATGACCGCAGCGGCGATGATGCGATCGCGACGCGGGGAGTCGCGAGTCAATGAGTTGCCGACGAGCAGGGTCACGGTCGTCGCGGCCACGCTGACCCATGCAAGAACCGCTGCGAAGAGGCCTGAGAAACCGTCCAGGGCGTGCCCGCGCGCCCACTCGACGAGGGCGGCCACGACGTAGAACGGCGCGGCGATCATCGACGTGCCGATCCACCAGTGATTCGCGAGTGTACCGAGCGCGGTCACTTCCTTGAATTGCGTCACTCCGCCTTTGATCAATCCGACCATGTGCCATTCGTTCAGAAACAGGAGATCGCGATCGAGGAACGACGATCGGAGGTAGGAGTAGATCGCGACCGAATCGGGACGGATGTAGCCGGGCGAAAGGAAGAGCCACCCGAGGACGACCATGATGGCCGCGGCAACCGCGTGACTCCGTGCTGGTGCGTACGTCAAGCGACCTCATTGTCGCGCACGACGATTCTGGCGATCGCACTGATCGAGGTTGCTACCAGCAGGCACCAGACCACGATGCCGAGTGGTATGAGCAGGGGCTTGCCTGGAGAAGGGGCAATGGAGTCGGCATACCACCAGGGAAAACTCTGTGACCAGATCGTATATGTGGTGAAAACAAACGCGGCAATGGAGACCCAGACAGCAGCCAGCAGGCGCCTGTTGGCCTCGATAAAAGGGAGAAGCGGCAAGGGCCAGAGCAGATATTGCACGCCATACCCTGGAGCGAACACCAGCATCAACATGAAGGCGAGTGCAATAAAACCGGGCAGAAGAATGCGTCGCCGGATCGCGGGAAGTCTCACAAACAGGATGATGAGCAGGCTGACGGCGAGGACGACGAGATACTTTCCATACTCCGCATACGTGAGGGCGAAGCGAAAGAGCCCGGAGGTGCGCGGCGTGGTGATCAATCCTTCCAGCGACAGCGCGATCGCCGGCACGCCCCACTTGCCCGGGAATCCCGAATAGCCAAAGATATTTTTCACAACCACGGCGCCGCCGATCACTACAGCCGGGAGAAACACCGCCGCTGACGTGGCACCGAACGTCGCGACGCTCAGGATTCTCTGGCGCCAGCGCGGCAAGGCCATCACCACGAACGGAAGCGCGAAGAGCGCGACGAACTTTGTTCCCATCCCGAATCCAAGCGCGATGCCGGCGGCCACGGAATACCCGCGCATTGCGCAGAGGGCTCCGAGAACTACAAGAGAGATCATCATTGAATCGGTATTGCAGTGGAACGCCGAGATGGCGATGGCGGCCGGGCAGAAGAAGAAGGCTGCCCACGCGAGCGGCGCACGGCCCGCTTCCTTGCTGACATGACGAAGGGACCAGACTGTGAGGAGATCCGCTGCGACCTGCAACCCGCGCAGCAGGTCGGTCATCTCGACATGAAGCGAACGACCGGCTTTCGCAAGCAGGGTGATGATCAGGAGAGACAGCGGAGGGTGGTTCAACTCCACCATCCGGGCATAGGCGTGTGCGATGCCGTATTGTTCGGCAAGGCGCGCCCAGAGAATCATGAAGGCGACGTCATTGGTACCGATACTCGACGCGATGATCGCAAGGCGGATCGCAACGCCTGCAAGAATCAACAACGCCACGCGCCGCTCCGTCACTACCCACGCCTCCTGCCGAACGCCATTCTGGCACACGGCGCGCCGCACGTTTTGAAGAGGAGCTGAGTCCGTCCTCCCTCTTTTGGACGTTGAGCGCCGGAGGCGTTTCGGCTCGGTAGCCGGTGGTTTGCGCGAAGCGCATACCACCGGCATGGCACACCCGTATTTTTCAGCGAACCCCGGAGGGGTTCCGGACGCCCTTGAACGCTCACCAGAGAAAGCGTTCGTCAAACGGAACCTCATGCTTTTCCAGCAGTCGACGGTACTCGTCCCCGAAGGTTCGTACCCGGTGATGCTCTTCCTGGCGCTCGATGTATTTCGCCACGGTTGGAACCTGGGAACGACTCACAGCAAACGCGCCGTATCCTTCTTGCCAGGCGAAATCACGAAGTCCGAGCTCTTGATGGATCCATGAACACGAGGCTCGTTTCAAATCTCGCATCAGTGCAGCCACTGAATGTGTAGCTCGGAGTCCGGCCAGCAGATGGACGTGGTCCGCCACGCCACCAATCATGAGAGGGGCGGCTCCCTCAGCGCGCAGACAGCCGCCGAGGTACTCGTGAATCCGAGCCCGGACATCTGGATGAATGCTTGGCCTTCGATCCTTCGTGCTGAACACGAAATGATGGTCGAGGCTGGTGTGTGTTGATGGCATAGTCGTCGTTTTTCGACCATGCGGAAGTCCCGGAGTAATCCTACCTCGGCAACGAACCTGCCGGAACCCCTCCGGGGTTCTCGGAAATACGGGGTGTGCCATACCGGTGGTCAGCGCTTCGCGCTGACCACCGGCTACCGAGCCGGAACGCCTCCGGCGTTCAAATCTATGGCAACGCCGAACATTCCCATCGAGCATGCGCGTCACGCGTCAGTCCCCCGACTGCTCCCGCTTCGTGTTGGCCTTGCTCACGCCCATCTTCGCGATCCACACCGTCTTCACGTTCACGAACTCGCGGATTCCGTACGAGCCTAACTCTCGTCCGTAGCCAGAGTGCTTGATTCCGCCAAAAGGGACGCGTGGATCCGAGGCGACCATGGCGTTGACGAAGACCTGGCCGGCTTCGATGCCGGCGATGAAGGTACGGGCCTCTTCCGGGTCGTTGGTCCAGACGCTCGAGCCGAGGCCGAAGGGCGTGGCGTTGGCGCGGG
>JBKJVD010000083.1:0-19175 GCA_046590585.1 Thermoanaerobaculia bacterium
GTACGCGGCGAATTCAGGCCGTCGCGAGTATCCACAGGGCAGTCGTGCGCTCGACGCGCCCGACCGTCGGACGGGGTCGTCCAACGGCCTCTAGTTCGAGCCATCGTCGTCGACCCGTTCCGGCATTCACTATCACCCCCTGATGCTCGGACGGTCTTCACGAGCACTTCGCGGGGACCGTGTCGCCCGCCCTGGGAGGGGCGGGCCTTAGATCAACGGTCGGGCTGCGCGAGGAACGCAGCGGCAACTACTTCTTTTTCGGATCCTGTTTCGGCTTCTTTGCTTCCTTCTTCCGGGCGTTGTTTCCCTTTGCCATGTTTCCTCCCCTGTCGCGCCGGCGTGCCGATCCCAGACCGGATCACCTTTGCGACATGAATGCGGCGCATTGCGGCGTCGCTCGCCTGCAGAAATCGTAACACCGTCCATAGTGCAGCGCATTGCATCTGGCGCCGATCAGCCGTCCAGGTCGAGTTGAAATACGAGATCGCGCTGCGGGTCGGTTCCGAGGAGGAAGATCTGTTCGCCGATCTCGACGAAGCCGGCCTTCTGGTAAAAGCGAATCGCCCGCGCATTCTTTTCCCAGACGCCGAGCCGGAGCAGACGCGCGCCGGAATCACGACAGCAGCGAATGGCGCGCTGCAGCATCTCCTGGGCAACGCCCGCACCGTGCCACGCCGGCACCACGTAAAAACGATCGATCTCCATCACGGAGCGCTCATTCGCGAGATCATCCCTGCGCCGCAGCTGAGCAAAGGCAATGAGCTGGCCTTCATGCTCTGAAACTAGCGTCACACGACCGGGATCGAGGAGTTCATCCCGCTGGATGGATGGTGAAAACGCGAAGGAACAGTAGAGGTCCATGTCCTTCGCTGAGTTCATGAGACCGAAAGAATCGCGGAAGGTCCGCTCTGCCAGATCACACAGGGGTACGGCATCGTCAGAGGTCGCCACTCGAATTTCCCAGGACACTGTTCACCTTCCTTCCGCGAAGACCGGACCGGACGCAGCGATCCTAAAGCTGGACCCAGGAACCGTCCGAAAGCCGGACAGCCGTCTCGTTCCCGAGCTTCGCACGGCTCTCCGTATCAGCCGTAACTTCTTATTTGTCAATGCGTTCATTACCGCAGCCTCATGGCGCAATCCTCGAAGAGTCAAGTGCTCATGAGCAGATCAAAGTTTGTGGTTCAGACGCCGCGGGATCATCGTTCTCAGGATCATTACGAAGAATACGAATTGATGCTCCACAGCCTTTCGCGAATCTGGGAGGAGTCCCTGGAACCGGAGTTTGAACGAGAGCCGTTCGATCTTTCGGATCAAAACCTCGAGCCGTTCGACCTGCGACCGGAGCTGTTCGAACTCCTGCCTGAACCGGTCGAAAGCTCGATCTTCGCGTGAAGCTGATTCAGAAGGAACGTAACGCGTCGATGACCCGTTTGTCCCGCGGAATCATCGCCGCGGCGCGGCGGATGTAGCTCTCTGCCTCGAGCTTGCTCCCCATCGCCAGGAGTACCTTTCCTGCATAGAGGTAACCGAGAGCGGCGCGTGGATCGATGCGAATGGCGTTCTTGAGCGACTTGAGGGCCAGAGCCGCCGGAGAGATGAGCAACTGAAAGCGGCAGAACGCGACTTCGGCAGCGTAGGTCCCGTTCTGCGCATCGCATTCAGCCGCCATCTCGAAGTACGACAAGGCCTCGCGCAATTTCCCGGCTTCGACGAGCCCCTGCCCCTGCCGGCAGAACTCCTCGGGGTCGACGACGGCCTTGCGCTTCGCGCGCACTGCAGTGGTTTCCGCTGCAGCCGCGTGTTCAGACGCCTGTTCACGTTTCTTCGTCCGCCTGGACAGCAGGTCTTCGCGCCGGATCGGATCTGCGAGTTCGGCGTATGCGCGCGAGCCGGCCAGAAATATCTCCTGCGCCTTGTCGCGCAGACCGTCAGCCGCACGCTTGTCGAATCGCGTCGGGAGAAAGCGGTCGGCGAAATCGATCCAGGCGCGTGAGAACTCACCGGCACCGGCGCCCTCGTCGACTCCCAGCAGTTCGAACGCGTCCTTCCTCCGGTAACTGAGGTAGGCCGCCATCACATCTTCCGGCGAAACCGAGGAGGTGCTGGTGAGAGGCGCAGCCGGCGGAATCCGGATCGCAGGCTCGAGCGGAATGTCCGGGATCGACTGGACCGCGATCGCCTCGCGGCGTCGCCTTGCCGGATCGGCGGTCACGATTCCCATCATCAGAAACAGATAGGCGATCCGATTCAGGTCGTCGGGCGCGATCCCGGCTGCGGCGCTGCGCAGTTCGGCGAGCGACGCCCCCGGCCGCAATGCATCCATGACGCGTTGCTGGTCGGTCGTCAGGCGAAGCTCTTCGAGACTGCAGAAAGGATCGATGCTCAGTCCGATCTGACCTCCCTCGAATCCAGTCAGCGCAGTGTCGACCCCATCCTGAGGCTCGACTTTCATGATCCCGGTGACGATCAACTGCGGCACCTTCACGCGGAGCGATGACTCGATTGAGGGAACGTCCGAAGAAAGACTCCAGGTGCCGCTCTTCCATGCAAACGGTTCGAGCAGCTTTCTGCCGAGGTTCTGCTGGAGAACGCGATAGAGATCCGAAGGGCTGATGAGCTTCCGTTCGGTCAGGACATCCTCGAGCGGGACCGCACTCGCCGCCGACTTCCCGATTGCGCTCCGATAGTCGTCTTCGGAGAGCTTGCCATTGGCCACGAGGAACCGGCCGAGCGATTCGGTGGCGATGTTCGAGTGACACTCCACCGGGGCGCCACCCTCGAAAACGATTTCTTTGGAAAGCTGGTTCCGGGAAAGCGTGAGGACCCCTTTTTTCTCCTTGCGTGCCAGTGCAAGCAGGATCAGCGGATACGGCGTGTCGTGCAGCGTCCCCTCTCGCGCCATGAGCAGCGCATCGAGCTGGTCGCCAGACCGAAGAAACGGGATCGGGTGCGTTTCAGACAAATCAGTGTGTTAGACGCAGCAGTGGTCGAGAAAATTCGCGCATGAGACGCGGGCGGGGATCGCCTACCGCCATGCAAACGACCATGTACAATCTGCCGCTCCTTCAGCCATGCAACTGGAATGCGAGCAGACCAGATCCCGGGTCCCTGCCTTCTCTCCGATCAGTTCGAACCATCCGGTGGCGCGTGCGCATCCCGCTTCCTGGGAGGGAAAGTTGGTGAGTTTGATTGTCGCCCTGTTGGCGGTCGATTCCACCACTAGCGTGCCGCCGTCGTAAACGCGCGTCCACATGAACGGCGCCCGCTTGAGGACGAAGTCGATCGAGAGCACGGTGAAGATGAACTTGTAGACTGTCTTGAGCCCGAGTTCCGCGCCGAACCTGCCTGCGCGCCTGCCGAACGCTTTCAGCGGCTCGTGCTTCGCCTGCGCGGCGTAGGCGGTGAAGCGGTTCACCACCTCGAGCGGCACTTGATCGTTTGCCAGGAGATGCCCGGTGAAAAAGCGGGCGTCGCCGTCCATCCTCTCGAGGACACCTTTGAGCTGATCCGGGGCCAGTTCCCGGATCACGAACTGCGCGAGTCCGTTGACGGGAACTGCCTTGACGTGAACCGGCATGCACCGATCATACGCCGTCCATGGCACGACGGGAATCCGCTGTTCGCGGCGGCGAACTCATGCGAACAGCCGAGGTTGGTTAGTGCGCCCCCACCGGCATGTCCAGCCGCCGGTAGCGGGTGGTGCCTGGCAGGCAACTCTTGTGGGTGACGTGGTACAGATACTCGTCGCGGAACTTCTTCACCGACGAGATGACCGGACCGATTGCGGCATCGCCCAGCGCGCAGAGCGACTTGCCACCGATGTTGTCGGCCATGTCGAGGAGAAGATCGGCATCCTGCTGGCGTCCTTCACCGCGCTCGAGCCGATCGAGCACCGACTCCATCCAGTTCGTTCCCTCGCGGCAAGGCGTGCACTGTCCACACGATTCGTGCGCAAAGAACTTCGCAAGCCGCCACACCGCATCGACCATGCAGACACTCTCATCGATCACGATGATTCCAGCAGAGCCGAGCATCGAGCCGGCTTTCATCACGTCGTCGAAATTGAGGGCGAGGTCGATCTCGTCGATGGTCAGCATCGGAGCTGACGCGCCGCCCGGGATGACGGCCTTGAGCTTCCGGTCGCCGGTGATTCCGCCGCAATGTTCGTAGATCAGTTCCTTGAGGTTCACGCCCATCGGGAACTCGTACACGCCCGGCTTCTTGACCGTTCCGGAGACGCAGTAGAGTTTCGGACCGGTGTTCTTCGGCGTGCCGAATCCTTTGAACCACTCCGCGCCGTGTTTGATGATCAGCGGCACGCAGGCGAGCGTCTCGACGTTGTTGACGACCGTCGGCCCGCCGAAGACTCCGACTACTGCCGGGAACGGCGGCTTGACGCGCGGCTGGCCGCGATGCCCTTCGAGCGACTCGATCAGTCCCGTCTCTTCGCCGCAGATGTAAGCACCAGCGCCGCGGTGCACGGTCATGTCGAAGTCGAAACCGCTGCCGAGGATGTTCTTGCCGAGGAAGCCCTTTTCACGCGCTTCTTCGAGCGCCTTCTCGAGAACCATCGCACCGAAGTAGAACTCGCCGCGGATGTAGATGTAACCCATCGGGCAGGAGCCGATCGCGTACGCAGAAATGATCATCCCCTCGATGAGGAGGTGCGGATCCAGCTCCATGATCACGCGATCCTTGAACGTGCCCGGCTCGGACTCGTCTGCATTGCAGAGGAGGTACGTCGGCTTCGGCGCGTTCTTCGGAACGAAGGACCACTTCATGCCGGTCGGGAATCCAGCACCACCGCGTCCGCGGAGTTCTGAATCCTTGACGATCTGAGTGATCGAGTCGGGCGTCATCTTCAGCGCCTGACGCGCGGCGTCGTAGCCGCCGGACTGGAGGTAAGTCTCGATCGAAGCCGAATTCGGCTTGTCGATGTTCGCGGTCAGTACTTTGATTGGGTCCATGGTTGGCTCGGCTCTTAGCTGTTGGCTCTTGGCTCTTGGGAAAGGCAGGGACGGCTGGTGTTCAGGAAGCGGCTCCAGCTTTTCCCAACAGCCAAAAGCCAACAGCCAACAGCCAGGTCAGGTGAGTTTCGTGAGCAGCTCGTCCATCTTCGCGACGGTCATGTTCTCGTGGTAATCGTTGTTGACCTGGACGACCGGCGCCGTGCCGCATGACCCGAGACATTCGACTTCGGTGACCGTGTACTGGCCGTCGGGAGTCATCTGGCCCGGGTTCACGTGAAGCCTCTCGCACAGGTGTTCGTAAATGTCGTACGCCTTCGTGACCATGCAGCTCAGGTTCGTGCAGACCTGCAGGTGGTATTTCCCCACCGGCTTCTGGTTGTACATGTTGTAGAACGAGACGACGCCGAAGACCGTGGCGGGAGAGAGGTCGAGCAGTTTGCCGACGTAAACCACCGTTTCAGGTGCGATCCATCCCCACAATTCCTGGGCGAGATGCAGCGTCGGCAACAGCGACGCTTCCTTCGTCGGGTAGCGGGTCAGGAGATGCTCGAATCGTTTCATCGCTTCAGGCGGGAACGCCACGACCTTGGTCGGGTCGGGGAAGCGGTCTTTTGCGTACGGATTGTCGGGATGCAGGTCGGCCATTGAGGATTTACTTCCAGTCGAATGCTTTCTTCTTCCAGACGTAGACGTAGCCGACGCCCAGAAGCACGATGAACAGGACCATCTCGCCGAACAGGAACCAGGCGAGGCTGCGGGAGGAGAGCGCCGCGTCGCGGAAGATCACCGCCCACGGGTAAAGAAATGCAGCTTCGATGTCGAACACGATGAAGATCATCGCGATCTGATAGAAACGGACGTTGACGCGCTTGCGGTTCTCGTCGAGCAGCGGCACGCCGCTCTCATAGGGCGAGAGCTTGGATGCGGTCCGCTGGTGCCGCCCCAGCACCCAGTTGAGGCTGAGGAACACCGCGCCTATGACGGCGGCGACGGCGAGCATGATCAGGATCGGAAGATAGCTGTGGGTCATAAAAACGCGCAAATCCTAATGGGAATCCAACCGGGTGACAACCTCTCGCCCGTAGGGATTGCCGGGTAGCGTCTCGTCGTTGCTGGGATGGGCCGGAGTCGCGCTTCAGGCCGCGCCGTCGGTCAGGTACGTCATCGCGGTCTCGCGCGCATCGAAAATCTTGAAGATGGTGTCGAGCTTGGTGATCTTGAGCAGAGCCAGAATGCGGTGCGAAGGTTTGACCAGCGCCATCTTCCGCTGGCGGTCTTCGAATTTCTGCAGATATCCGATCAGTTCGCCGAGGCCGGTTGAGTCCATGTAGTTGATGGCTCCGAAGTTGATCATGACCGGGCCGGTCCCGTCGTTGAGCACCTTCTCGAGGTAGCTCGAGAACTCGCGCGCACTCTCCCCGAGCTTGATCACGCCCTGGATGTCGAGCACTGTCACGTCGCCGATTCGGTTTCTGATGATGTTCAAGCCTGTGGCTCCTTAGCCGGGAGAGATGACAGCGGATGCAATGTCGACGGTGACCGGCTGCGTACCAACGCATCGCAAAGACAGCGGTCGCGCCAACCGCCGGTAGTGTATTCGAACGTGTAGGTTGCGTCTACCCGCGCTCCCCCCGTGTTCCCCCCGGTTCCTCGGAGTTCCTCGGTTCAGTTCCTCGGCGTTCCTCGGCGTTCAGTTCCTCGGCGTTCCTCGGGTTAAATGCCCGTCGTTACCTGGTCTTTTCCCGGGCGCGACCGATGCGGTCGGTCACCAGAGAAATCACGCTCAGCACCACCGCCCCCACCATCGCCCAGCCGAAGCCCTGGATGTCGAACCCGGGCACCAGCCACGCCGTCAGTTCGAGCATGATCGCGTTCAGCACCAGCAGGAAAAGCCCCAGCGTCACGACCGTGATCGGCAGCGTCAGGAAAAAGAGGACCGGTCGAACGATCAGGTTCAGCAGCCCGAGCACGGCCGCAGCGATCGCCAGGCTGATCACCGACCTGTACGAAAAGTTCGGGACCACGTGGACCACCACAAAAAGCGCCAGCGTGTTCAGGACCCATCGGAGGATCAGACCCATGACTGTTTCACCTCGATGTTCCTCTTCGCCAGTTCATCCATGAACAGTTTCGGCGGAATGCAGCGCTCCTGCGGTTGCGCCCCTTTCGCGAAGGTCTGGCCCCGGGCCATGATCAGCGCGACGATCGACGCTGGAAATGCCGTCGTACGCATCATCGCGCTCAGGTCGGTCTCCGGATCGTAGGAATCGATGATGTCGTAGCGCAGCCGCTTGTCGCTCCCCTGAGCCTTCCCCGCAACTTCAACGCGGACGAGAACCACATCCGGCCCGTCATGCGGGAGGTTGCGGATCAGCAGGTCGCCAAGCACGCGCCGCGGTTTCACGCTCACCCCGTCGACCTCGATTGCCTCGCTGCTGCAGAGGCCGAGATCCATCATCGTCTTGAACTTCTCGCAGTGGCCCGGATAGCGGATGGTCTTGTAGTCGAGGTCGCGCACCTTGCCGAGGAATGTCTCCGGCAGCGTCGAGGTCCCGCCCGAGGTCTGGAAGGCTTCCATCCTGCCGAAAGGCGCGGGAAACTCCAGTTCTTCGATCTCGGTCATCGAGTCGACCGTAGTGATCTTTCCATCGCGAATCACGCGGGCGCGCTCGATGTATTCATTGATGAGACCTTCCACCGAGAACACGAGCTGATAGTCGAGCGGCGGCTGCGGATTCTGCGGGAGGCCACCGACGCGGATGTGAATCTCATCGACCGACTCGAACTTCGCGGTGGCATGCATGACCAGCAGCGCCACCATCCCCGGAGCCAGTCCGCAGTCGGGAACGACGTTGACTCCCGCCGCCCTGGCCTCAGCGTCGAGCGCGAGTTCGGCATCGACGACATTGTTGTTTCCGCCCAGATCGCAGAAGTTCGTTCCTGCTTCGATTGCAGCGCGGGCCAGCTTCTCGTTGAGCCAGTAATTCACGCAGCTGATCGTCGAGGAATGGCCACGCATCAGGTCGACCACTCCATCGCCCGACATGTCGAGCGCTACCGCCCTCGCCTTCGAACCGATTCGCCGCGCCACCTCTTCGGCCCGCCCACCATCGACATCGGCGATCGTCACCAGCGTGACATCAGATTGAGCGGCCAGATCGTGAGCTGCACCGAGACCCATCCGGCCAGCACCAAGCACGAGCATTTTCATGGCGGCGGATTGTATGTCGGATCCGATCAGGGTGATTCAGGGGTCAGAGGTCAGGAGTGATTCAGGGGTCAGAGGTCAGGAGAGGCTGGATTCCGGGATGAACCGACGCCGGTTGAAGCGAGGGAAATCATGCAAGTTCCCCTTCTCCTGCCGCAGCGGGAGAAGGTGGCCAGAGGCCGGATGAGGGAACCCTGTTGATCCTCCTGCCATCGTAAGTATGACGATGCTTTGCCGCGACGAGCTTCTCTCATCCGGACGACCTGGGTGCACGCCCTCATCCGGCCTTCGGCCACCTTCTCCCGTTTGCGACGGTAGAAGGGGTACATGAGCGAGTTACGTCGATGGCACGGTTGCCGGGACCATGAACGTTCCCTTCGACGCAATCCGAACCGGAAGGTCCAGAAAGAACGAGATCTCCTCCGAGGAACTCCGAGGAACTCCGAGGAACTCCGAGGAACTCCGAGGAACTCCGCAGGAACTCCTCCCCCGAAATGCTATCTTCGCGGCGCCATGATCAACAAGGTCGTTTCCTCGGCTGATGAAGCGTTGCGCGATGTGAGTGACGGCATGACCCTCGTGGTCGGAGGGTTCGGTCTTTGCGGCATTCCGGAGAACCTCATTCAGTCGCTCGTCAGGAGTGGCGTGAAGGATCTCACCTGCGTCTCCAACAATGCGGGAGTCGACGACTGGGGCCTGGGGCTGCTGCTTCAGACGAAACAGATCCGCAAGATGGTGTCCTCCTACGTTGGGGAGAACGCCGAGTTCGAGCGCCAGTTTCTTGCCGGTGAACTCGAAGTGGAGTTCTGCCCGCAGGGAACGCTCGCCGAGCGGATGCGCGCAGGGGGCGCCGGCATCCCGGCCTTCTTCACCCCGGCCGGTTACGGAACAATCGTGGCGGAAGGAAAAGAAACGCGCGAATTCGATGGCTCGATGTACGTCATGGAACGGGGCATCGTCGGCGACTTCTCCCTCGTTGCTGCCTGGAAAGCTGACCGGCTCGGCAATCTCGTGTTCCGCAAGACGGCGCGCAATTTCAATCCGATGGCGGCCACCGCAGGTCGCATCTGCGTCGCGGAAGTCGAGGAACTCGTGGAGCCGGGTGAACTCGATCCCGATCATGTCCACACCCCGGGCGTCTTCGTTCATCGTGTCGTGGTCGCACCACGGGTCAAGCGGATCGAACAGCGCACCATCACGAAGTAACTGCGTTCACCAGACGGGAAAACGAAGATGCCGCTCACCAGAGATCAGATCGTCCGCCGCGCCGCGCAGGAACTTCGCGACGGCTTCTACGTCAACCTCGGCATCGGCATGCCGACACTCGTCGCGAACAACATCCCTGCGGGGATGGAGGTCATCCTCCAGTCGGAGAACGGCATGCTCGGTCTCGGACCGTTCCCGCGCGACGCCGAGGTCGACGCGGACCTGATCAACGCAGGGAAGCAGACCGTGACCGTGCTACCCGGCGCGTCGTTCTTCTCCAGTGCCGACTCCTTCGGCATGATCCGTGGCGGGAAGATCGACATCTCCATCCTCGGCGCAATGCAGGTCTCCGAGAAAGGCGACATCGCCAACTGGATGGTTCCCGGCGCGATGGTGAAGGGAATGGGCGGCGCCATGGACCTCGTCGCCTCGGCAAAGCGACTCATTGTCACCATGGAACATGCGACGAAGAAAGGCGAGCGCAAGATCCTCAGTCAGTGCAGCCTGCCGCTGACGGGAGTCGCCTGCGTCGATCGGATCATCACTGATTACTGCGTGCTCGATGTCACTGAACGCGGGCTCGAACTGATCGAAGTCGCGCCCGGCGTCACGGCGGAACAGGTGCAGGCCATCACCGAGCCGCGCCTGATCGTTAGTTCCAACCTCAAGGAAATCGAGGTCTGAACGGCGGTTCCTCGGAGTTCCTCGGTTCCTCGGGTTCCTCGGCACCAACCCCGAGGAACCCCGAGGAACCCGAGGAACCCGAGGAACCGGCGCTAAGGAATCAGCCGCAACTCCGTCACCGCGTCGAAAAGGTGGATCGAGTCTACTTCCACCACGAGTTCGATTGCTTCTCCGATGCGCGGGACGGTGTGGGAGTCGAATGCGGCCACGAGCAGGTCGGAACCGGAGCGGGCGTAGACGATCGCCTCATGACCGACCGGTTCGACGATCTCAACGACCGCGGGAATCCGCGCCGTCTCACCACGCCCGGTCTCATGACTCTCCAGGATGTTCTCGGGGCGAACGCCGATCAGCAGCTTCTTTCCTTCGTATTCCGCGGCGCGGGAGGCGAGCGCCTTCGGCACCGGCAGCGAGAACTTCTCAGATTCCAGGCGACCGCTGCGGAGCGTCGCGTCGAGGAAGTTCATCGGGGGCGTTCCGATGAACTGGGCGATGAAGACATTTGCCGGGTGGTCGTAGACTTCGAGCGGCGTCCCCACCTGCTGCACCTTGCCGTCCTTCATCACGGCGATGCGGTGCCCCATCGTCATCGCTTCGATCTGGTCGTGCGTGACGTAGACGGCGGTCGTCTGCAGGCGCTGCTGGAGTTTGGTGATCTCCGCCCGCATCTGGACGCGCAGTTTCGCGTCGAGATTCGAGAGCGGTTCATCGAAGAGAAAGACCGACGGATTCCGGACGATGGCGCGTGCCAC
Organism: Thermoanaerobaculia bacterium; assembly: GCA_046590585.1. Lineage (GTDB taxonomy): Bacteria > Acidobacteriota > Thermoanaerobaculia > Gp7-AA8 > Gp7-AA8 > JBKJVD01. The sequence continues at coordinate 10,824 of JBKJVD010000083.1, forward strand.
GGCCACCCGCTGCCGCTGGCCTCCTGAGAGCTGCTTCGGGAGACGATCGAGATAGTCGCGGATGCCGAGGATGTCGGCGGCATCGTGAACGCGGCGGTCCATCTCTTCCTTCGGCATCTTGCGGATCTTCAGGCCGAACTCGATGTTCTGGCGCACGGTCATGTGGGGATAGAGCGCGTAGCTCTGAAAGACCATCGCCACGTCGCGATCCTTCGGCTGCAGGTCGTTGACGACACGATCGCCGATCGCCACTTCGCCCTCGGAGATGTCCTCGAGTCCGGCGATCATCCGCAGCGCGGTCGACTTGCCACACCCCGACGGCCCGACCAGGACCATGAACTCCTTGTCGCGGATCTCGAGATTCAGGTTCTCTATGACCGAGACGGCCCCGTAGCGTTTTGCGACGTTGGTGAACGTGACACCTGCCATCTCATCCGCCTCACTTCGCGCAGGCCTCGAACACCTGCGCCGGGAATCGCGACCGAATCGAACGACGATGTTAGCAGCGCTGCCTGGTTCCGCGGGGAGCAAACCCCGTCAGCACCAATCATCCGTTCAGTGAACTGCTTCGCTGGCGCGGATGATCCGCACTCCACGCTCGCGCATGCGCGGAAGTTCGCGCTCGAGCACGGCGAGTGTCGGCTTATGCGGATGTCCGATGGCGATGGCGGTGCGGCCGCTCATTGCAATCTGGATGGCCCGCTCGAGCTCCCGCTCCACGGAAGCTTCCGTCGGTGTGTCATCGAGAAACACATCGCGAGTGGCTGCCGGAATCTGCAGCGAACGCGCGGTCTCGTAGGCGACTGAACCGCCGGTCGTCCGCGAGTCGATGAAGAACAGTCCGGGCGGCAGCGCGCGGAGCACACTCAGCATGACGCGGCGGTCGCGCGTGGCCTTCGAGCCCATGTGATTGTTCACGCCGCGTGCGAAGGGGACAGCCTGGATGCTTCGCTGCGTTGCGGCGGCCAGTTCGTCGTCGGACATGCTGGTCATGAGCGCTCCACGTCCCGGCGAAACGCGAGCGTTGAGCGGCTCCATCGGCAGGTGGCAGAGGACTTCGAACCCTGCACCATGCAGGCGCGTGGCGGACGCCCCTGCCGCGTCACCATTGGGCAGGACGGAGAGACTGAGGTTGGGGTCGAGCGCCATGAGCCGACCCAGCGGCTGGCCTTCGAACCCGAGGTCGTCAATGATCAGGACGAGAGTTCCCTTTCCCCTGTTCCTGGGCTGAGTGGGAACATCCGGAGCGGTTCCGGCCGAAGCACCCTTGGCCCCGCGACCGTCGCGGGCGGAGTGCGCCACGGGCGGCAGCTCCGGCACTTCCACCTGCTCGTCGCCAGGTGGCGAAGCGGTGCGCATCCGCTCGTGATCCGGCTGCGTGTCGATGCGGAGAATTTCCTCCGGCTGCGCTCCGTCGTTGAGCACATTCCAGCCCAGCAGGGCGAGAAGCGCAACGATCGGGATCAACGTCAGAATCGCGATCGTACGAAAGGAACTATGCACACCCTCGCGACGAGCCATGAATAGGAAGATTGTAGACGACCTGCGCGACGATTCTGAATTCAGGACTTTCGTGCAACCTGTCATCCTGAAGCCGGCGGAGTGAATCCTCGCAGCTTCATCGCGAGGATTCGCGGAGCGCGGTCGAGATGAAGCTGCGAGTGCGCACTCCGCCGGCTTCTAAGAACCTCCCAGTATTTGTGCGGGTTCACGGACCAATAGGCTCTCGCGCTCCGAGGGCACTCCTATCTTCCTTCTCCCCGTGGGAGAAGGTGGCGCCGCAGCGCCGGATGAGGGGACGGGCGAATGTAAATTGTCGACCTATGGATGCATGCGGAGACAGTGCAACGCACGGCTAGCCTCTCTGACAATCTGAGCACTCTACTGCGGTTCGAATATCGCGAGGGATCCAACTTGCGTTCGCGCCGCCCCTCATCCGGCGCACGGCGCCACCTTCTCCCGCGGGGAGAAGGGAGACAGCTTGCACGCGGCTGCTTCGAAGCGACCGCCATCGTGCCTGAACGTAGCGACTTCGCTTCTCCCCTTCGAATGTGAATGGCGCAGCACGCGGAGCGCACCCATGCCCTTGAGGCCCGATGAGACCAGTTTCTTACCTCAGTCGCCGCGAAGCGCGGTTCATTGGCTCAGGATGACAGTTGAGCTACTTCGCCTGAACTAGGCGGCCTTCTTCACGACCTCGTGTTCCTCGCCGAAGATCGAAAGCGCCTTCTTCATGATGACGTCTTCCTTCGACTTGGCGTTGGTCGTCGATTCGCCGTCGATGGCCTCGGAAGTCATGTCGACCATGACGTCCGGACGAAGACCGCCTTCCTTGATCGGCTTGAGGTCGGGGGTGGTGTAGTGCCCGACGGTCATCTGCACGCCGCCGCCGGTCTGGAGTGGGATGAAGCGCTGGTAGATCGACTTGCCGAACGTCGTCACACCGACGGTCCTGCCGCGCTTGTTGCCGTGGATGGCGCCTGCGAAAATTTCGCCGGCAGCTGCCGTCGAAGAATCGGTGAGGACCAGCACGTCGCCGTCAAATGCGGTCGCCTTGTCGGCGTCCCATCGCTTCCCGTCGACGCGACGTCCCTGAAGCGAGGTGATGGTTCCGCTCCCAAGCAGTGAGTCGGCAGCGCGAATGGCTTCTTCTACATCCCCTGCCGCATTGCCGCGGACATCGACGATCAGCTTGCGCGTGCCGCGCTTGCGGAGTGCTTCGAGCTGGAAGCTGAACTGCGCAGCGCTCCCCTTCTCGAAATACGGAATCCGAAGCACGGCGATGCCCTCATGTTCCTCGGAGCCGATCGCCAGCGGATGAAAGGTCGCCGGAGTCACAGTCAGTTCCTGTCGTTTGGTCTGACCTCCCCGGATGACCTGCAGGCGGAGCGGACGCTTCGAAGCGAGCGAATTCCGCACCTGCCAGATGGCCAGCTTTTCAGTCGGCTGACCGTTGACCGATTCGATGAAGTCGCCCCGCTCGATCCCCGCTTTCCGGGCCGGCGAGTCAGGAACCGAAGAGACGACCAGCGCGTATCCGAAGCGCTTGGTCACCACGAGGCCGATCCCGTTGTCTTCCACGTCGACGAACTGCTTGTACGCCGCCATCTGCGGAGGCGGGACGTAGTAGCTGAACTCATCGATCGCATCCGTCACGCCCGAGAACGCGCCATCCATCAACTGATCTGGAGTGGCCTGTTCGACGTAGTTGGTGCGCACGAGATCGAAGACCTCGGAGAAGATGCTCAGGTAGCGGTAGATGCTGCTGCTTCCGCTCTTCTGCTGGGTGACCTGGCCGAACAGGGCGCCGCCGATGAGCGACGCCAGCAGGGCGAGAGAGAACGACACGAATACCAGTCTTTTTTTTGTCATCAGCGCAACCACTTCTGCGGATCTTCCGGACGGTTATTCTGCCGGACTTCGAAGTATAAGTATCCCGATGCTGCGTCTTCGCCCTCGCCCACCGCTGCAATCGCCTGTCCAGCAGCGATGCGATCGCCCGGCGCCACCGCGGGGGACTTCAGATTTCCATAGAGTGTGAAGATCCGGTTCCCGTGATCGAGAATGATCAGGTTCCCATACCCCTTGAACCACTGCGAAAAAAGAACTGTTCCCTGAAACACGGCACGCACAGCCGTGCCGGCCGCCACCTCGACCTTCAAACCGTTGCTGGTGGTCACCGTGGCGAACTTCGCATTCCGCTGGCGACCGAAGTCTTCCACGACTTTCCCCTGTACGGGCCAGGGCAATGCTCCCTGAACCGAGCGGATATCGAGTATCGGCGTGCGGCCCGGCGCCTGCTGCGACAGAACAGTGACGAGTCGTTCCAGGCGTCGCGCCTTCTCCTCGAGGTCGGCCAGCTGGCGGGTCGATCCCAGTTCGGGCACCCGCAGCGAGGCTAGAAGTTTTTCCTTCGTCTGTCGCGACGTCGCGACTTCGCGGCGGCGCTGCTCGACCACCCGCCTGGCCTCACCCACCCTGCCCTGCCTCGCAGCGAGGTCGCGCTGCCGGACCTCGAGTTCAGCTCCCGCATGCCGGACGCTCTCGAGCGTCCGGGCATCTCGCTGCACGAGGTACCGCAGCGTCGAGATGGCTTCGAGCGGATCTCTCTGTCCATCCATCGAAAAGAACAGTCGCACGTAGCCCATCGATCCGAGCCGGTACAACGCCGCCAGCCGGCGCGCCAGGTACCGCCGGTTCGCCGTCAGTTGCGGCCCGACCGCGGCGATCTCCCGCTCGACGACCTGCCGCTCGCCGATCAGCTTCGCCTCAGTCACTACCGCGAGTTCCAGTTCGCTGGTGCGGATGGAAAGTTCGAGGTCGGTCTCCTGCAGGTCGCTCTCGGCACTTCTGGTCTGCTGGCGCGCAACTTCGAGCCGCTGCTTGAGCCTTGCGATGTCGGCCCGCACCCGGTCGAGATCGGGATTGCGCGGAGCCTGCGCGATGGCGACCGCTGCGCAAAACAGCGCGCCAGCCGCGACTGCGCTAAGCGCCAGTCGAACGCGCCGGGTAGTCGCGGAGAGCATGCCTCGCAGCCTGTTGCTGCGCTTCCTTCTTCGACGATCCCTCGCCGCGCGTCGTCAGGCTGCCGACCTTCACTTCAATGATGAAGGTCTTGTCGTGGTCGGGACCGACCTCTGCGACGACCGAATAGTCAGGGAGCGGCAGCCCGTTGCCCTGAGCCAGTTCCTGCAGGGCGGTCTTGTAGTCATGGAACAGCAGGTCCTCGTGATCGATTGAACGGAGGTCGTCACCGAACGTCCGCTCGATCAACTCGCGAGCCGGACCGATTCCTCCATCGAGGTAAACCGCCGCGATCATCGCCTCGAACAGGTTGGCCAGGAGCGAGTCCTTCTTCCGGCCCCCGGTCTTCTCTTCGCCGACGCCGAGGAGGATGACCTCGCCCATTCCGTAGTCGCGCGACTTGGCGGCGAGACTGGTGGCACTCACGAGGTAAGCCTTGATCTTCGACAGCGCACCTTCATCGAACTCCGGAAAGTGCTGGAAGAGCAGGTCCCCGATCACGAATCCAAGGACCGAATCACCGAGGAACTCGAAGGTCTCATTGTGCCGGACGACCTCCCCTTTCGATTCGTGCGCATGCGACTTGTGCGTCAACGCCCGAGTGAGCAGGTCACGGCGCGCGAAGCGATATCCGATCCGCTCCTCAAACCCCGGCAGGTCATTCTGTTCAGGCACCGCCCTTAGTTTACACACAGGAGGGCGAGAGATAGAGAGTCGCGATTTGGACTGCGGCAACTTCAGTTGCCGCTTTCGTGACGAGTCCCCGCCCCGGTGGCCTGGACGCGTCTACCCGGCCTCGGCCACGGTCGCTGCCCGTGGCGAGCTGGTGAACCTTGCAACAAAAGCGGCAACTGAAGTTGCCGCAGTCCAAAGGGAGCCGAGAATGCTCGGTCGTGGTGGAAACGGTTCTGCCTCGTATCGCTACTTTCAGGCCAGGAGTAGGATTTGCTCATGAGCACTTCTCTACGCGGGCTTTCGATCGCAGTTGTGACTGGAATTCTGGCTGCGACACTTCACGCAGATGTACGCGGAACGCTCATCACCTCCGATGGCTCACCGGTCGGCGGGGGACGGGTCCAACTTTACGCAGCATCGACCACCAGCGAGCAGCTGGAAGCATGGCGCGCCGGCAAGGAACTCGAGCCACTCGCAACCGCGCAGTCCGATTCAAAAGGAAACTTCAAACTCGAGATCGCGAAAAGCGGCAACTACGTTCTATCGGCGACGGCGCCCGGCTTTGCCCCGGCCGGAATCGAGACCACCGGCGCCGAGGATCTTGGCGGACTACTGATGCGCCGTGCCGCGATGAAGACAGGTCGCGTGACGGCTGGGGGAAAACCGGTCGCCGATGCAGTCGCAGTAGTCGGTGACGACGCGAATCACCTGCTGACACGCACAGATGCCGAGGGGCGTTACTCTGTCCCGGATCCCGCCGTATGGACTCCTCAACTCATCGTGATACACCCGCAGTTTGCATCCTGGGTCGATCGCAGAGTGCCGGGCAATCCGCCCGTCAAACTCGATGTCCGCCTCGTACCCGGAGTAACGCTGCGTGGGCGAGTGGTAGCGCAGGATGGAAAGACCGGCGTCAGCGCGAAACTCTTTCTCGATGGACAGCCCTCTGGCACGACCGCTGCGGATGGAACATTCACGATTGAACATGCAGCGGCGGACTGGAGGGAAGTTGCCGCACTCAGCGGGAAGCTCGTCGCACGGGCCGGGCGCGCTGGACTCTCCGCGATGCGTCTCTCCAGAGCCGTAACGCTCAGCGGGAGCGTCCTCGATGCAAAGTCGCGGATTCCGTTGCCCGGCGCGGTGGTGGCGCTGCAGGTGAATCGGGACGACCCCACGCTCGTCGCAGAAGTGACGAGCGATAGCAAAGGAGCGTTCGCCATTCCCGGTCTCCTTCCAGGAGACTTCCGGATCAACGTCAGGCACGCCGGCTACGGTCGGACGTGGCTGACGCAGTCGGTAGCGGCGCCGACTTCACGCGCCATCTATCTTCGCAAGGATGCGCGCTTGAGCGGCATCATCAGTGACAGCGAGCGGAAGGCAGTGGCGGGAGCACTCGTCGGGGTGGTGCCTCGCGCGCGTGGCTGGATGGTGATGCCGCAGGATGCTCTGGTCTCCGCGCCCGATGGTCGCTACTCGCGACGGATTCCGGCGGACCGCCTGGACCTTGGCGACGTAGACGCCCGCGTTGAGAAGAGCGGCTACGCGGTGACGCGCAGCGGCCCGCACACACTCACAGCTGGTGATGAGAAAGTGATCAACGTGACGCTCTCGCGCGGCGTGGTCCTGAGCGGGCGGGTCATCGATGGGAAAGGCGAGCCGATTTCTGGTGTCGCAGTTGCGACGGCGACGTTCGATCCGAGAGTCATGGTTCCGTTCCAGGGAGACTGGTCAACTCTTCCCCAGACCGGCAACGACGGGCGCTTCGCCCTGCAGGTTCGACCGGGGGCCTATACACTCACGTTCGTTCGCACAGGATTCGGTCCCCGAACCCTGCGCGATGTGAAGGCGAATTCCGAGGCCACTCCGATCGAGGTCACGCTCGAGCCGTCGGTCTCCATCAGCGGGCGCGTGGTCACATCCGCGGGAGACCCGGTGCCTGAAGCGATTGTGGGGGCGTGGGTCGCCGGTCCAGCCATCCGCGTGATCACCAGTGACTCAGGATCGTTCGTAATCGACGGTCTTCCGGCGGAACTGGTGTCGGTCAGCGTCTACAAGGAGTCGATGAACGCCACCGAAGAACGGCAAATCAAGGCGCCGGCCAGCGACGTGAAGATCGAACTCATGCCTGGCGTAAAGGTGGCGGGTCGTGTCACCGCAAAGGGCGGAACCGCAGTCGCCGACTTCACGATTGGCATCGTTGCCCGCCCGAATGGCGGTTTCATCTCCGACGGCAGCACGCAACAATTTCACGACAGCGAGGGACGATTCACGATGGAGCAGGTGCCGGTCCGTCCCTGCGATCTCCTGGTCAAAGCGCCGGGTTACGCAACTGCGCGTGTTGCATTGCCGCTGGAGAAAGGCAAAGACATCGACGACTTCGAGGTAACTCTCGATCGCGCCGGCAGCCTGCGAGGCCGGATCACTGCCGAGAACGGCACTCCGGTCGATCGGGCCTCAGTCAGGGTCGATGCAGAAGGCGGGCAGCGAGAGACGAACGTCGAGCCGGCGGTGAGCGATGCAAATGGCGACTATCAGCTGAGCAGCCTGCCGATTGGCGACTCGGTCGTCGTCGTGACCCGAAAGGGATATCAGGGCGCGCGAAAGAACGTGAAAGGCGACGGGGGCGACACTCGGCTCGACGTGCAGCTGTCGGCAGGGCTCGTCCTGACCGGGCGAGTGTCCGGAGACGACGACTCCCCGATCGCTGAGGCGGAGATACGCGCCTTCTCGCCTGGAATCGACTCCGGGGCCGCGCAGGCGTCGAGTGACGACTCCGGCCGCTTCCGGCTCGAAGGTCTCGGCTCCGGCATTTACATGATTCGGGCGACCCGTCGCGGATACGTCGATGCCGAGGTCCTCGGAGTCGATCCCTCGAAGACCCCTGACATCACTGTGAAGATGAGTGCCGGTGCCACCATCGCCGGAAGAGTCACCGGAATCGAGGCTGCGCGACTCAAGGATGTGACCGTCCGCGCCTCGACCCCCGGTCGATCGGGAAGCCCTGGGCAGGCCACAGTCGACGCTGCCGGCAACTTCCGCCTCGAGCAGGCCCCGGTCGGAAAGATCACGTTGCGCGCCTTCGCCCGCGGCGGATCGATGCAGACTTCAGAAACCGTGGAACTGGAGACCCGGAGCGGCGGCAGCTATCAGGCT
>JBKJVD010000229.1:0-8770 GCA_046590585.1 Thermoanaerobaculia bacterium
TGTCCACGCGTCGAATTCTGGTTGTCGAAGACAATGAGATGAACATGCAACTCGTCGAGTACCTGCTCGAAGAGGGCGGGTTCGAGATCGTGAAAGCGACGAGCGGGGAAGAGGCGCTGGCGTTCACCTTGAGCGATACCGACACGCTCGACCTCATCCTGATGGACATTCACCTTCCCGGGATGGATGGCCTCAGTGTCGTCAGGCAGATGAAGGAGAACGTAGGAACGGCTCGCATTCCGATCCTCGCGCTCACCGCCCACGCCATGCGTGGCGACAAGGACCGTTTTCTCGAAGCCGGGTGCGACGGCTACATTTCGAAGCCGATCGACGTGAAGACGTTCATCCGCTCGATCGAGCAGTACCTGTGAAATTAGAAACCAGAAACCAGAAGTTAGAAACCAGAAACCAGAAGTTAGAACGTGGAATCGATGAGGCAGGTCTCACCCCTTCTGCCTTCTGCCTTCTGCCTTCTGCCTTCTGGTTTCTGGTTTCTGGTTTCTGCCTTCGCCTTCCGGCCCTGGTTTCCCTGACCGCCGTCCCTCGCTTTTAGACACAAATAAGAGTATGGTGACAACGCGTCGGCGTTTCTCTCCTCCACGCTTCGGATCTCTGAACTAAGTCAGACCTCTGAGCCGATCCTCTTAGACCCTGTCGCCACCTGTGTTGACCACTGTCCGTCGCCCGTCTGCTGCGACGTTCCCCGGTTTCTCCAGGCTTCCGGCGAGCCGCCCCGGGCGGCGTTTCGGAGCGATCATGAAACTTCACATCGGCAACCTGTCCAAGACGGTGAGCGACGAGCAATTGACGACGATCGCCGGCGAATACGGATCCACGACCACGGTGACCATCGTGCGCGACAAGCGCGACGGTGAGTCACGCGGGTTTGCGTTCATCGATTACGTCACCGAAGATCACGCCCGCGCGGCGTTGACGGGACTCGACGGGCGCGATGTCGATGGCCGGGTACTGCGGGTGAGTGAAGCGCGTCCCGAGAAGGTTCTTTCCGTCACCCAACCGCACTGAATCAGCTCTTCCCCTTGCCCTCCTCGAATCCACGCGAGCGATCAATCACTGCATGAAGAACGAACCACGAACCCAAACCGCCGTCCAGTCCGAGCCGCTGATCGTCAACCGGCTCCTCGCAATTCTTCCGGTCCACGAACGCAATGCCGTGCACCGAGCGTCTTCGCTGCAGACGTTTGCACCTGGTGAGACTCTCCTGACTCCCGGGTCGCTCTCCGAGCACGTGATCTTTCCGAACGACCTCGTCGTGTCGATGGTGCGCACGCTGCGCGACGGCAGTTCGATCGAACTCGGGATGATCGGCAGCGAAGGGGTCATCGGCAGCGATGCTTTCATGGAAGCGCGCCGCCAGCTCGATCGTGGCATCGTCCTCAGCGGTGGTTCGGCCTACTGCATGCCTGCACACGAAGTGCTCCGTCACTTCGACGGTGGCGCCGTCCTGCGCCGGCACCTGTTGCGCGCCGCCACCAGCTACGCCGCTCAGGTCGCCCAGAATGTCATCTGCGCACACTTTCACTCGCCCGCGCTCAGGCTCGCCCGCTGGCTACTCGTGGTGCGGGATCGCACGAATCTCCTGCGCGCTCCGGGTGACCGCAGCACCATCGCCGCACTTCTCGGCATCACCACCACCCAGATGGATGCTGCCATCGCGGAACTCACCCGCGACGGTCTCGTGCGCGCTACCCAGGGACGGATTACTATCAGCGACCGCGACGGTCTCGAACTCGGCGCCTGCGAATGCTACGAAACAATGCGGAACGACAACGATCCGAGCCTCGCTCCATAGGAAACGTCCGAATGATGAAGGTCACAATCAACACCCGCGGTTCCATCGTCACAGAACGACTTCGCGAACGGATCAACGTCGTTGAAGGCCTCCGCTGCAACACACACGACAAGCCGCTCCAGGCCGTCGACATCACCACGTTCGAAAACGGCTGGTTCGATTCGACGCTCAGCGGCTGCTGTGACGAGTTGGTGAGTCACGCCACCACCATCATCGGCAAACGCGCCTAGCCCGCGCGAACGGCAGCGGGCCATCTGCTTCGTTGTCGCTTCGGGGCAACGACTCGACGTAGAGTAACCACGCCTCGCCGTTGCCCCTCGCTCCGCCTCGCAGCTGACCCACTGCCCTTCGCGCTCACGGAGCCCCGAGTTGTTCGCCACGCGCAGCGGGCCATCTGCTTCGTTGTCGCTTCGGGGCAACGACTCTGCGTAGAGTAACCACGCCTCGCCGTCGCCCCTCGCTCCGCCTCGCAGCCGAAAATGCTGAATGCTGAAGTTGAACGATGTTGCCGGGCAAACGCGCTCAATTCAACATTCAGCATTATTCAACATTCAGCATTCAACATTCATCATTCAGCATTCGCCGTTCCCACTCACGACAGCAGCAGCTCGATGTCTGCTTCCGTCAGCCCGCGCAGGACGCTGTTGTCTTCGCTGATGATCGCCTCCGCCAGTTCCCGTTTCGAGGCCTGAAGCTGCAGGATCTTTTCCTCGATCGTGTCGCGCGCCACGAGGCGGTAGGCGAATACGGTCCGTGTCTGTCCGATGCGGTGGGTTCGATCGATGGCCTGTGCCTCTACTGCCGGGTTCCACCACGGATCGAGAAGGAACACATACTCCGCTGCCGTGAGGTTCAGGCCGACGCCGCCGGCTTTGAGGCTGATCAGGAACAGTTGAGTTTCTGGATCGCCCTGGAACCGATCGACCTGTTCCTGGCGGTTACGCGTCGAGCCGTCGAGATATGCATACGCGTAACCGCGAAGCTCGAGTTCGCGTTCGAGCAACGCGAGAAGCGAGGTAAATTGCGAGAAGATGATCGCCTTGTGTCCCTCTTCGACGATCGAGGTGAGTTCGTCCAGGAGCATCTCGAACTTGCTCGACGTTCCCGGTTTCGACCGCGGATTCAGGAGCGCTGGATGGCACGCAGCCTGACGCAGGCGCAACAGCGCCTCGAGGATGTGCATTTTCGACCGCGCCAGCCCGGACGTCTTCACCTTGCCGGACACGATGGTCCGGTAGTGATCGCGCAACTCGTCGTAGTCCCGCCTTTCCTTCGGTGAGAGTTCGCAATAGATGGTCTTCTCGACACGCTCCGGCAATTCGGGGGCGACCTGTGCCTTGGTCCTGCGCAGGACGAACGGCCGCACGGCCTTCGCCAGTAGTTCGCGTGACTCCTGAGACGCTGCATCCCGGCCCCCTGCGCTTTTCGCGAGCGCGCTGACGCGCGCGCCGGGAGCGCTGAGCATGCCGGGGTTGATGAACTGGAAGATGCTTACGAGATCGCTGATGCGGTTCTCGACCGGCGTCCCGCTCAGAGCGAGCCGGTGGCGCGCCTTCAGGAGGCGTGAGGCCTTGCTCACCGAGGCCATGGCGTTCTTGACCGCCTGCGCCTCGTCGAGGATCGCGTAGTCGAGGTCGAGCGACGCGAACAGTTCAGGGTCACGACGCAGGATTCCGTAAGTCGTCAGCAGCAGGTGCGGGTCCTTCGCATACTCGATGCGCGCGGCCCGGTCGTCACCCGAAACATCGAGCAGCCGCAGTTGAGGCGTGAAGCGGGCGGCCTCCAGCTTCCAGTTGAAGATGAGCGATCGAGGCATGACGATGAGCGAAGGACGGCCGCCGCGGTCGGGCGCCTCGCGTCGCGCGTCGAGCATCGCCAGCACCTCGACGGTCTTGCCGAGGCCCATGTCGTCAGCGAGACAGCCTCCGAAGCCGAGGTCGCGCAGGGCCGCGAACCAGCCGAGAGCCTCGCGCTGATAATGCCGGAGCGTGCCGGTGAAGGTTGGCGGCGCATCGATTGCGGCCGGACGGATTTCGTGGAGTGTCTTTCTCGCCCTGGTCAAGGCCTCGTCAGCACCCACTTCGGGGCGCGAAGCCAGCAGCGCATCGACCAGTGGAAGTTGTGTCGTGGCGAATCGGACCTGCGCCCCTTTCGTCCGTCCGGCCACCCGCGCGAACGGCTCGAGCCGGGCTTTCCAGGCGGGATCGATCACCCCGATGGTCCCGTCAGGCAACTCGATGGAGTGCTCGTTGTTCTCCATGGCCGCCAGCAGGGCCGGAAGTTCGACCGATTGCTCGCCAAACATCGCGTCGCCTTCCAGATCGAACCAGTCAATCCCCGCTGTGACGCGCAGCGCCAGGCCGGAGGAGAAGGAGTAGGCCTTGCCGTCGCTTTCAATGCGCCATCCGTTCGCGAGGAGCGGACGCAACGTCCGTTCGAAGTTGCGCTGCGGGATCGATATAGAGCTCGCGGCGCTGCGAAACCCTTCTTCCCACAACTGATCGAGATACACCGCCTCGGCGGCGCGATCACGCACGATGACGACGTTGTCCATCATGTCGACTGACCGGCCGATGTACGGGACGAGAGAGCCTGCATAGTCGAACACCACGTCGCCGCGCAGCGGTTCGTACCCTCGGCGGATCCGTAAAATCGCCTTCGGCTTCACGCGACGTTCTTTCCACTCGAACTCGGCCGGCACGTTCCAGTGCGGACGTGAAGGCGATGTGGCTACCGCACGCACGAACTCGCGCGCCTCGGCCGCAGGTACCTCGAGCTGCGCGTTGCGCAGCGCATTCGCCCACGCCCAGCCGTTCTCGTCCTCGATGCAATGGACGTGCGTGTCGGTGATCGCCAGGCCTCCCGGAGTGATCACCGAGGCTTCTTCGATCTCCATCCGCTCGTGATTCCGCTCGAGCCACGCGCGAATGCGATAGCCGCCAGGACTGGGAGTCATGTCGATTGCGAGTTGCCACGCTGCACCGTCATCCCAGACCAGGGGCGACGAGAGTTGCTGCCGTTCGAGCAGGTGAAGCCGGCCCGTGGCAGCAAGGTTGCGCAGCACGAAGAACGAGGCCGGCCAGGTGAGCGCGATTCCGTTCACCGGTTCATGTCCGAAGGCGAAGCGGCGCGTGCCGAGCAGGGGAGAGATCAACTCACGGTCCGGCTCCGGCAACCGATCGATCTGATCGTACGAAAGGATCATCGCCTTCGGCACACCGGGGCCGCCATCCTTGCGCGGGGCTCGCTTCCACAACTCCACCTCGACGTGCGCACCCGACTTCTGCGTGTTGATCACGAAGAGAATCTCGGTGCCTGCTGCAACCGGATCGGAGGACGGCATGCGTGTGCCCGCGGCGACGGCGGTGATGATCCCCCGCCAGCGTCCCGGCTTCCCCTGCGGTTTGTAAATGTGGGGCGTCGCTGCGATCGGGGGAGGGGCCAGGGCGCGCTGTCCTGCGAACGGGTCGCCGAACGTGAATGTCCGCGCGCTCTCCCCAAATGGGTCATCCTCGATCTCGAGCCGCAGCAGTGTTGCCCAGATGTGCTTACAGACGCCGGCCTCCTTCTGGTAGTAGGGGCAGGTGCAGAAGACCATCAGCCATGCGGCCTTCGACTGAAGAACGACGTCGTACCAGAGCGTCCCCTCGACCATCGCCTCGACGATGGACGGATCGTCACGCTCGTCGTCGAGCAGCTTGACCGCATCGACGTATTCGGCCGCCCGCTTCCGCGTCAGCGCAATCACGTGCGGCTCGAGCCGCTTGAGCGTTGCCTCATTCACGCGCGCAGTTTAGAGGAATCGGAGCGCCGTTCCGCGCCGTGCAGCTTCAATTGATCGCACTATGATGGCCAGGCTGCCATGGATCCAACGTACTTCGAGACCTGGTTCACGACGCCGTGCGGCCACGAGGACTGGCCAACCCGGTTCGCCACCATCACCGGTCACGCCACGACCGGCGAAGCCTGGACCGCTGCCGAAAATGAGGCCGCGAACCGGCGACTGGAGGCCGAACTCGAACGACGGGGGATCTGGCATCGTCCACTCACCGGCTATTCGCCCCGCACAGCGCACACGGAACCCGGATGGGCCGTTGCCATGACATTCAACGAGGCCTGCGACCTCGGCGTGCTCTTTTTGCAGGACGCCATCTATTACGTGGACGGTGACGAACTGTTCGTCAGTCATTGCGACGCAAGGCGGGGACTGGTTCCGGTGGGCCGGTTTCGCGAACGCCTGACCCCACCGCCGCAACTCGCTGAAACGGGCAAACCCCCACTGTCCTGACCGGCCCGCGGGCCGACGCGTCCTTACTCGACACGAGGAGCCTTCATCTCCCGTCCGCCCTGGAACAAGGTCACCGACTTCGCTTTTCCGGCCGCGTCGATCTCGAACACCACGCGGGCCGGCACGCCGACGACGGAGAACTCCGCGGGCCCCGTTGCCGTCAGTGCGAGCTTCTGCTGTCCGGTCGCCTGGGTCACGAGCTTGCCCTCTTCGATGAAGAACGCCATCACGAAATCGGGTGCGAGTTGATAACGTCCTGCGAACGCCTCGATCGGATACTTTGACTCCGCTTTCGGCGCCGGTTTTTCCAGGCGCGCGATGATCTCGAGGGCGTTCTTGTTGTCGTGATCCAGCTCGTACGACTTGCGGTAGTTCGCAATCGCAAGTTCCTTCGCTCCCTTCGCAGCGTACGCTTCGCCGAGGCTGTCGTACGGGTTGGCACTCGTGGGAAACAGTTCGACATTCAGCTTGAACAGTTCGATCGCGTCGTCGATGCGGTTCTGCTGGAGGAGTGAGTAGCCGAGCGCGTTCAGCTCGGATTCCTTGAAGTCGTAGGCATCGGGAGTCTGCTTGCGCAGTTCGCGATATTTCGCCACGATCGCTGCGCCATTGCCGTCTTTCATCATCGACTGAAGTGCGTCGACGATCGACTTTCGCGGCTCCTTCGGCTCGATGCCATGGAGGATGCTGAGGATCCCAAGGGCGAGCGCGTCGATCTTGTCGCCGCGCGAGGTGTTGTCGAGCAGCACCACCAGCTCCTTTCGTTCGGGCACGCGAAGAAGGGCGGTATTGAAGCCGTTGATGCCCCCGTCATGACCGACTGTGTTCACCTCATCCTTCCCGTCGTCCAGCTTCTGCTTCTGGATCACCCAGCCGAACCCGTAGTCGCGCATCGTCGGAGTGAAGAGCTGCTGCCTGAGATCGGAACGGAGCAGCTTGTCGGTGTAGAGCGCCCGGTCCCAGAGATAGAGATCGTGGACTGTCGAATACAGCGAACCCGCCGCATAGGGGATGGACATGTCGAGATAGGGAGCGTTGACGTATGACCCGGCCCGGAGCTGGTAGCCGCTGGCGCGCTTCGGGACGAGCGGTGAGGCAAGATCGTAGCCGGACGCCTTCATGCCGAGCGGGTCGAAGATTCTCTCCTGCAGCGCGGCCGCGTACGGTTTGCCGGTCACCTTTTCGATGATCGCGCCAAGGAGGAAGTAGCCGGAGTTGTTGTACGACCACTTCGAACCGGGCTCGAACTCGAGGTTCCCGCTGGCGTACTTCGCGACGAAATCGCCGACCGAATAAGGATCGCGAGAGACATCCTGAATAAAATCGGGCGCAGACGTGTAGCTGGGAATGCCGCTCGTATGGTTCAGAAGTTGCGCAACGGTGATGCGATCGCCAGTGTCCTTGCGATAGTCGGGCAGATAGGTCGTGATCTTCGCATCGAGCCTGATTTTTTCCTCGCTGACGAGCTGCATCACGAGCATCGAGGTGAATTGCTTGGTGATCGACCCGAGCCGGAAGCGGACATCCGGCGCATTCGGGATCTGCCACTCGAAATTCGCGTAGCCGTAACCTTTCTCGAGAATCACGCCGGAAGAATCGGCAACGAGCAGGGTTCCGTTGAACTGCCTCAGCGCGTTGTACCGCTTCGCCAGAGCATCAATACTCTCCGCCTTCGTAGCAGCGAAAAGCTGCACGGCCAGAAAGAGTGACAGGACAACAGGAACGGCACGGCGCACCAGAATCCGCATGAGAACCTCCGCAGAACGATCCCCCTGAGAATATCGCAAGCGCGCAATGGAGCGTGGGAGTCACGGAATGTGGGCTTCCGGCCGGCGGTCCACGGCATCGTTGCGCCGTCGAAGCGATTTACACATTCGAACACGATGCGCCCTCTATCAGGCAGGCACTTCACTCGTCATACTCCATCCACGTTGAAAGCGAAGGAGACCTTATGACGAAAACGATCAAGTTCACTCCCGCCAAGCCCTGTTGCGAAACGTGCGTGACCGAGGCGATGGGCAATGCAGGCTTCGATTATACCGAACCGTTTGTCATCATCTCCGGCTTCGCGGGTCAGGCGAAACGGAGTCGTGCCGCTCTTCTCGATTCATTGCTGGACTCGCGCAGCACCGCCATCATTCTCGTCTCCAGCCCGGTACCAACGAAGAGTGACGAAGTGCCGCCGGCCGCTGTTCACGCGACTGAAGACGTCTCCTCTCTCGACGAGAACACGATGCGCGAAATTCTCGGCATTACGGCCGAAGGCGTTGGGAAGAACGAAGCAGGTGTGGAGGAAACCGCTGGATAGCAGGACGTCAGTAGCAGCAAGCATCCGTCGAGTGCCGGACGTCCGTCCGGCCACCAACCGACTCGCGCAGCACGGTGGTTCAACGCGGCTCAAACGCCGCTGGATGAGCGAGGCGCCACACGCCTCGAAACGAAACGGAGGTCATATGACCGAACAGAATTCACGCAGATCCTTTATCACTCACACTCAGGCGTTCAGCGCGGAGAGCGGAGCCGTTGCAACTCTCGATCTCGCTCCCGCGATCGAAGACGATCACCAGATGGTCTTTCCTTTCACTTACGGACCACGGATCAAATCGGTACTCGCTCTCGTGCCGAATGCTGAAACGCGCCGGCGGGTGCCGATCCGCCGGGCTGGCGTC
>JBKJVD010000066.1:0-5499 GCA_046590585.1 Thermoanaerobaculia bacterium
CGTCAACCCGCATGGCGAGAAGTCGCCCTCACCCGGCCTGCGGGCCACCCTCTCCCCGCCGATGAAGCTGGCCGGGAGAGGGGGAACGACGCGCTGCGCGGGACCGTGACGAAACCCGCATAAACACTGGGAGTTTCTTAGAAGTCGGCGGAGATGCAGCCGCGCGGAGCGCTGCCGCAGCGTAGCGCGACGAAGGAACTCAAGATACGAGAATCGAACAACGACGGGGCGGGTGTCGTACATGGACAGCGCCGCAATTTGAGTTGCTTCGCCGCGCTACGCGGGCTCAGCATGACGTGGCTTGGACGGGGCTCGTGAACCGAGGTTCGAACTGGATCCAATCACGAGTTCCAACCCTGCACCCAATGAAATTCCGGAAGGTCCTGAATTCTGGATGGTGAACATTCAGCACTCAGCATTCAGCATTCAACATTTATACTTCCGCGCACGCGGGGTTAGCTCAGCGGTAGAGCGTCTCCTTTACACGGAGAGGGTCGGGGGTTCGAGCCCCTCACCCCGTACCAATTGAAGCTCAATCGCCCGGCTTGGTCTCGTCCTTCTCCGGGACGACTCGCGGCTCTTTGGGGCGGCGGGTGAGCGTTTCATCTGCGCGGTCGCGCAGTTCGCTCAGCTTGTTGACGATGAGATCAATCTCGCCAACTCTTTCGCTGCCTGTCGAATGATCTTTATTCAGACCCTCCCGCTGCCTGCGGAGGTCCTGGATGATCTGGTCGAGGTCTGAAGGTAATTGCATAGCCGAACGCTACTTAGCAAATCGTCTGCCGAGGTTCCCTGTGTGGTGGTTCCGCACGTTCCTCCGTTGCTCAGAGTCCCGCCATCGATCGGGCCTAACTCTTCTTCAACTCCTTTTTCAGGCGCTTGACGACCTGCTTGAGCACTTCGATGCGCGCGACGTGTTTGTCATCGGCGGGGATGAGGTTCCAAGGTGCAGCCGCGGAACTGGTGCGGCCGACCATGTCATGCACTGCGGCCATGTAGGCGGGTGTCTTCTCCCGGTTGCGCCAGTCGTCGGGCCCGATCTTGTACTGCTTTCTCTCGACGGTTTCCCGTTCCTTGAAGCGTCGGAGCTGTTCGGCCGGATCGATGTGCAGCCAGAACTTCACGAGAATGATTCCGTGCTCGATCAACTGCTCCTCGAACTCGTTGATCTCGGCATAGGCTCGTGACCATTCGTCGACCCGCGCGAACCCCTCCACGCGTTCCACCAGCACTCGTCCGTACCATGATCGATCGTAGATCGTCATCGCGCCATCGCGGGGGATCTGCCGCCAGAATCGCCAGAGGTAGTGCTGTGCGCGCTCCTCGTCGGTCGGTGCGGCAATGGAGATGACCCGGTGAATCCGGGGATCGATCGGAGCGATGAGGCGGCGGATCGCCCCGCCCTTCCCCGCGGCATCCCATCCTTCGAACACGATCACGGCGGAACGGCGCTGGTTCCATGCTTCCCAGGCCAGTGCGCCAACCTCATCCTGAAGCTTCTTCAGTGTCTTTTCGTATTTGGCGTCGTCAATCGTGCGCGTGAGATCAACGCGGTCGAGGACCGTGGGTCCCCCTGCTGCGATGAGCGACTCTTCGTCGGCGTTCGCCGCGACGATGGTCGCGCTCGAACCGGCGCCCTCCGCCGCCACTAAATCTTCCATTGCCTCGACGACGATCCGGGCCACAGTCAGGTCGCGATACCGCTTGTCGGTCGACTCGATGATTCGCCACGGCGCGACGGCCGAGTCGGTCTCCCGGAGCGCGCGCTCCGACACCGAAGCGAATCGCTTGTAGTTCTTTGCATAGGAGCGGGCGTTGGGGCCGAACGCCCAGTTCTTCTGCGCGCGCTCCGACTTCTCCGTCAGTCGGTCGAGTTCCACGTCCTTCGGCAGGTGGAGCCACAACTTGACGATCAGCGCTCCGTCGGCGGCCAGCATCTCCTCGAACTTCGCAATGCGCTGGAGATCCGAGTCGAGTTCCGGGCGCGACGCTTTCCTGAACACGCGATCGACGATCGGCTGCGTGTACCACGAGCCGAAGAGAATCCCGATCGAGCCACGAGGTGGCAGGGCCCGCCAGAAGCGCCAGTACTCAGGCCGCTCCTCTTCTTCATCCGACTTGCGCCAGAACGCCGTCGTGACGATCCCACGCGTGTCGAGCCATTCGTGCAGCCGGTTCACAACCTGGCTCTTGCCCGCTCCCTCGACCCCAGCGACGATGATGATCACGGAGTTCTTCGTCTCGCGAAGCAGTCGCTGCGCGGTCAGCAGGCGCGGCCTGAGCGCTTCGATCTGGGATTCGAACTCGGCTTTTTCAACAACGCGTCCCACTTCGGCGGCTTCGAACATAGGCAGACTGTACCTCACTGAAAGAGCCGCTCACGCGGCGACTGAGGGCTCCCGACCCCTGACCGCTGACCCCTGCCCCACCCCTGAACCCTGCCCTCTGAAACAAGATCGGATCGATTCTTGTACTCTACTCATTGAGATGCTCAATCTGCTCAGGAAACGCCGCGGCCACGTCCTGCTCCTCGATGACGATCCTGCCATCCAGCGGCTCGTGGCGAAGATTCTCAAGACAGACGGGTACAAGGTCGATGTCGTCGGGAACGGCAAGGACGCGATTGCCGCAATTGCGAAGACGCCGTTCGATGTCATCATCCTCGACCTGATGATGCCTCACGAGGGCGGGATGACCGTGATGGCCCACCTTCGCGAAGCGAAACCAGATCTGCTCCAACGCGTGGTGCTCCTGACCGCGACGCCGGAGAGTGTGCTGCGTTCGATGGCCGGCGATATTGCCGCGATTGTTCACAAGCCTTTCGATCCTGCACAGCTGGTTGAAACGGTACGGAGTGTGGGAGCTCAGTCTGCTCCGGCTGACTGAGGTCGCGGGCACGTTTGCCATCTGCCGGCTCGCGCCGGACGCAGCCATCCCTTCGTGGCCGCGCGGCGAATTCATCTCGATCAGCCGCTCGCGCGACGAGTTGTCGGTAGTCTGCGCCGCAGCTTCAGTTCCAGACGAAATCAGGAGCGAACCCGACTGGCGTTGCGTACGGGTCGAAGGCCCGATTCCCTTCGACGTGACCGGAGTGGCCGCGGCGCTCACGGCACCCCTGGCCGCAGCGGAGATCGCCCTGTTCCTCGTCTCGACCTTCGATACCGACTACCTGCTCGTCAAGCAGGACGTCTATCCGCGCGCCCTCGAGGTGTTGCGCGAGGGATTCATCGTCGATTGACACCCACCCGAGTGTCTCCCCCTCGCTCGATCCTAAGGAACCCGAGGAACCCCGAGGAACCGAGGAACCCCGAGGAACCGTCTTCAAGGCGTCATGTCGCGCAATCCGAACGAACGCTTGTAGATGTCGATGATCGTCATGAGTAGCGAGAAGACGAGCGGACCGATCACCAGTCCGACCAGTCCGAAGGCCTGCATCCCCCCCAGGATCGCGAACAGCAGTGGAATGGCTGGCAGCTGTGCCTTCCCCTTCATCGCCCACGGACGCACGATGTTGTCGATCAGCGAGACCACGACGACTCCCCAGATTGTGAGGAAGATCGGACTCCACATGCCGCGCTCGCCCATCGAGGCAGAAATGAAGAGATAGATCGCAGCCGGAATCCACACCGCTGCTGCGCCCACCATCGGGATCAACGACAGCAGCGCCGCGACCGCACCCCACAGCACAGCGCCAGGTACGCCAGCGATTGCCAGGCCGATGCCCGTGGCCGTTCCCTGCGCCAGTGCGGTGAGGACCTGGCCCCGAAACGTCGCATCGACGACGTCCTTGAACCGGGAACTGAACTCCTCGTCGTATTTCGCAGGCAGAGGAGACAGCACCGACAGCTGATCCAGGATCGCGTCCCCCTCCGAGTAGAAGAAGAAAGCTGAGAGGAGCACGAGAAAGAAACCGAGGACGGCTCCGGCAAGACCGCCGAGGACCGCACCGCCGTTGCGCGCAACCCAGCCCGGGACCTTGCGCAGCAGCGGGCCGACGATCTTCTCCGCGCTGAGGTTGTTGGGATCGAATCCCGGGGCGAACCGCTTCACGAACGAGAGCCGGTGCGAGATGTCGATCCGCTGCATCATCTTCTGCGCGTCGCCGGTCTGCATCTTCGCCACGACCGTGTTGGCCTGGTCGACGAGGAGCGCACCGAGAAAGACCGCCGGGATGACCACCACGAACGTAATCCCCAGAAGCATGAGAATCGCGGCACGCGTTGGCCGGTTCCCCAGCCTCGCCGTCAGGCGACGGTAGAGCGGAAACGTGAGGGTCACCAGGATCGCGCCGAGAATGATGGCCGTAATGAACGGCCAGATGATCATGAATGCCGCATAGAGCAGGGCTAAAGCAAGAACCCCGAAAAACACCACGCCCGCAATGCGCCACTCCCTGCGCCCCTCGACTGCCTTTGCTTCGCCTGGCTCGATCAAGTCGCCCCCGGTTTGAATGCTGAATGTTGAATGTTGAATGTTGAATGCAGAATGCAGAATGCGGCCGCCTCGATCGCGTTGCGCGTTTTCAGAATATCGCGCTGGCCACGCTCTCCCAAGTGTCTCCCGCTCCGCTCCACGTCACGCTGAGTATCAAAACCGCTGCACGCCTCTAGCTGCTCGGGATCCCGGAGAGAACACAATCAGTCCCGAATCCCCATTCAACATTCAACATTCAGCATTCCCCATCCCCCTGTATCATCCCGCCGCTTGAACGTCATCGAGACCATTCTTCCGGGAGTCGTGATCCTCGAGCCGCAGGTGTTCGGCGACGAGCGCGGCTGGTTCATGGAGACCTACAACACCGAACGCTTCCGCGCCGCGGGAATCGTGCTGGAGTTCGTGCAGGACAACCATTCCAGTTCGCGACGTGGCGTCCTGCGTGGCCTGCACTATCAGGAGCCGAATCCGCAGGGCAAACTGGTTCGCTGCACGCGAGGATCGCTGTTCGACGTGGCCGTGGATATCAGGAAAGGGTCCCCCCACTTCGGGCGCTGGTTCGGCGTCGAACTGAGCGAAGAGAACAAGCGGATGCTGTGGGTACCGCCCGGATTCGCGCACGGCTTCTGCGTGCTCTCGGACGAGGCGCACCTGGTCTACAAATGCACGGCGCTCTACGAGCCACAGAATGAACGGGCCATCCGCTGGAATGATCCCGACATCGGCGTGGCCTGGCCGGTCGACTCCGTCGCCCCGCAACTCTCCGCACGAGACGCCGCGGCACCGATGCTGTCGAACGCGACCGTCCTTCCGGCGTACGAAGCCGAGTGAGGCCTTCGCCCTGCGCGCCGACCCCTCGCGGCAGAGCAGCGCTTCTTGACACTACACGGCGCGCCGTTTACCATGCGCCTCCCGTCGGGAATGTGCCCCTCCCGATTGCAGTTAGCCAGTTTTCCAAGCTGTTGCGGGGTCGTAGTTCAGTTGGTTAGAACGCCGGCCTGTCACGCCGGAGGTCGCGGGTTCGAGTCCCGTCGGCCCCGCCAATTTAAGTGACAACGAAGTGAA
>JBKJVD010000235.1:0-9792 GCA_046590585.1 Thermoanaerobaculia bacterium
TCAGGCGGAGGTTCCGCCTGATCGCGCCGAGGAACTCCGAGGAACCCGAGGAACTCCCGAGGAACTCCGAGGAACCCGAGGAACCCGAGGAACTCCCGAGGAACTCCGAGGAACCCGAGGAACTCCCGAGGAACTCCGAGGAACCCGAGGAACTCCCGAGGAACTCCCGAGGAAAGTTGAATCGCAAGCGCCGGCTGTGTACTCTCCCGCCGCCAACCTCACATGGAAATCTCTGTCGTCGTTCCCACCTACAACCGCATCGACATGCTGCTGCGCGTCCTCGACGCTCTCGGCGTGCAGGCTGATGCTCCGTCGTTCGAGGTCATCGTCATCAACGACGGATCTACGGATGCGACGATCGCAGGCATCGAACAGGGCATAGCTGCGAAACGCTGGAACTTCCCCTTCACGTTCCGTTCGCAGGAGAACGGTGGACCCGGCAGGGCCAGAAATCACGGAGTGACGCTGGCCACCGGCCGATTCATCGTTTTCATCGGCGATGACACCGTTCCCGAGCCGCGATTCCTCGCCGAACATTGGCGTGTCCATCAGGAGACCGCCTTCGATCCGCTCGTGGCATGCCTCGGCTACACAGGCTGGCCCACCGGCGAACGGGTCACTGCGTTCATGGACTACATCAACGACTACGGCCTGCAGTTCGGCTACAAGCTGATCCAGGATGGCGAGACGATTCCTTTCAACTTTTTTTACACCTCGAACATCTCGATCGATCGCGAGCTCCTGGCAGCGCATCCGTTCGATACGAGCTTTCCGTCCGCAGCATGGGAAGACATCGAAGTGGCCTACCGCCTCGATGCGAAAGGGCTGAAGATCCGTTACAACGCCGCAGCCGTGACCCGGCACTACCACCCGATGACGGTCGATTCCTTCGCGCGCCGCCAGTACACCGTTGGAAAGTCGGGCGCGATCTTCTATCGCAAGCATCCCGAACTTGGGCACTTCCTGGGCGTCCACGAACTCGAGACCAGGACGCTCGCGGATGAAACGCAACTCGAGCGCCTGAGTCGCCGGGCGCGCCGCGGGGAACGCTTTCGCATTCTGGCGAGCTCCCCGGTGTTCGAGACACTCATGCGCGAGCATTACCTGCGCGGACTTCGCGACGGCCTCGCGGCCACTCCGGCGTGAGGCGGCGCTCCAGATCCCGACCCGCTGGACACGCGGGTTAGAATCGCCCGCCGATGTTCATCACGTTCGAAGGAATCGAAGGCTCCGGAAAGTCGACCCAGTTGGGGCGACTCGCGGACTCGCTGCGCGCCGCTGGCCGGGACGTCGTGGTCACCAAGGAGCCGGGCGGCACACCATTGGCCGACCGGATCCGCGGGTTGCTGCTCGACTCCGCATCGGTCATCGATCCAGTCGCGGAGGTCTTTCTCTTTGCGGCATCACGACGGCAGCACGTGTTCGAGGTGATCCATCCGTCGCTCGAACGAGGTGCAGTCGTCCTGTGCGATCGCTTCACCGATTCGACCCTCGCCTATCAGGGCTTCGGACGCCTGATTGAACTCGACCGACTGCGTGCGCTGAATGCGTGGGCTACCGGCGGGCTGACGCCGGACCTCGTCATTATTTTCGACCTTCCGGAACAGACCGGCCTCGCGCGCGCAAGGAATCGGAACTCGGGAGCGCAACAGGACGAAGGCCGCTTCGAAGCGGAGGATCTGAGATTCCACCGGCGCATCCGCGAAGGCTATCTCTCCCTCGCGGTCTCCGAGCCGCAGCGTTACGCAGTCATCGACGGCAGCGGCGGCGTGGACGACGTATACGCACGACTGGTGGCGCTCCTCTCCCTGCGCCTGCCGGAGCTTGGATCGTGAGCGATGCTGCTGCACTCGTCCTCGATACCGCGCGGCGCGGCGAGCTTCACCACGCCGTGATCCTTCACGGCCCGGCAAACGCTTCGTTGCGCGCCCTGGCCGTCGCCACCGCGCGCGCGTTGAACTGCGCGGCGGCCGGCGATGACGATTGCACGATCTGCCAGCGAATCGACCGGCAGACCCATCCCGACGTTCACGTTCTCGAAGTGGCTGGCGAACGGAAGATGATCAGCGTCGAACAGATCCGCGAGCTCCTCGAAGAAGCGACGCTTCGACCGTATGAAGGCCGCACCAAGGTCTTCATCGTCGACCCCGCCGATGCGCTCAGCGTGAGTGGCTCCAACGCGCTGCTCAAGACCCTCGAAGAACCGACGCGCAACACGACCTTCATCCTGATCACCCGCTCGCCTGACCTGCTTCTGCCAACCATCCGCTCTCGCTCGCAATCCGTGTTCATCAGTGGCGAGGAGCCGCGCGATGATGCGCTCGCGACCACCATCGAAGGATTACTGACGCGCTACGCCGGGAAGGGGGATTCCACTGCACTTCTCAGCATCGCGGCCGAGGTGGGCGCACGCGACGACGTCAAGGAATCGATCGCGCTGCTGGCGACGATCCTACGCGGCGCAGCGGCGGGACGACCGGCACTCGAAGGAATCCCGCCCGATGCGCTGCTCGCAACCGCGTCCTCGCTGCTGGAAGCCATGCGCTGGCTGACCGTCAACGCCGACGGACGCCTGCTCGTCGAACGCGCACTCGCACATCTCGTGATCCCGCGCTGAATTCTTCTGGTTCTTCCTCTCAGGGAGGCAGCTTGCACGCGGCTCCTTCAACGACTGGCAAGGCGTAGTCGCGCTGCAACCTGGAACCACGCATCTTTGACAACGAGGTCGCGATTCATCTCCCTTCTCCCCGTGGGAGAAGGTGGCGCCGCAGCGCCGGATGAGGGGTACGCGACTGTAGCTTATCAACCCTGGAATTCTCACTAAGACGATGCAACGCGCGGTTAGCCCTGTGAGGTTCCACTGCATGCCGAATCTCCGCGAGGGATTCAACTTTCGTTCGCGCCTCCCCTCATCCGGCGCGCGGCGCCACCTTCTCCCGCGAGGAGAAGGGAAACAGCTTGCACGCTGTTCCTCTTGAACGACCGGCGTGGTTATGAGTGCTGGGACTTGGAACCTCGCATCTTTGCAGCGTTAGTCGCGATTGACCCCGCCGTGAGACGGGAACCGGCTTCCACACGTGGGCAGCGTCCAGGAACGCTTCGCATCCTCGAGCCCCTGCCCACTGAAAACCTTGA
Organism: Thermoanaerobaculia bacterium; assembly: GCA_046590585.1. Lineage (GTDB taxonomy): Bacteria > Acidobacteriota > Thermoanaerobaculia > Gp7-AA8 > Gp7-AA8 > JBKJVD01. Next base: position 3,136 of record JBKJVD010000235.1, read on the forward strand.
ACCGTCCCTGAAACAAGAAACCCCGCCGGGCGGCGGGGTGACTTACTGCTTACTGGATGACAGGCGCACTTGCTTAGTGGCGGGCCTTGGGTCGGTAGGGTTCAAGGAAGATTTCAAACTGAAGTTGATATTGGCGGGGGGTAAAACAGAAAGCAGCCTCGCCTGCCCATCCAGTAAAGATCATTGATTTCGTCGTGAACGCATTGTCTCATACTTTGTGAAACTTTTCTCAATGTAACAGCTGTGTAACAAGCCTTGAAGATGCAGTCAGATACGGAACATCGGAAGCCTTCGCCTATGATAAAACAAAACGTCCGTTCGGTCCATTGGTAAGACGATCGACCAGCGGAAAAGTCACGCCGAGGCTCAGCGGTTGCTGACCACGAGGCTCGCCGGCCGCGGCGAAATCGAGCGGGCCAGCGAGACATGACCACCAAGCGTTTCGGCCGGCGTCCCGTTGACCAGGATCCGCACTCGCTTGATTTCGGGCACGTTGACGGTTGCCGTCTGGACGATCGAGTCGATCGCCATCAACTCCTGATGGCTCCCCGTCGCCCAGCCCGCGACGAGCGTAGCGCCTCCCAGGTCGACGATCGCCGTTCCCTCCGGCAGCAGGTACGCGCCGCGAATCGTCACATCCGCTGGAAGAAGACGGGGTGTAGCGGCAGTCGCAGGACCCTTTAGCAATTCGCGGAGAATCAACGGAAGGGCCGCCGCCGGGTTCTCCGGCAGGGAGACCGCGCGCTGCTCGCCGACCAGCGTCAACGCCGGCGACTCGTAGAAAAGCTGGATCGATCGCACAGTGACCTTGTTCTGGAGATCGACCGCCGAGGGCGGGACCGTTTTCTTGCGGCAACCGGCGGCGATGAGAGAGATTGCGATCAGGACGATCGCCCGGGCTCTCACTTCGTTCCCGTCCTCGCCGGAGCGGGAACCGTCGCGGTCGTGGCGGCCGCAGCCGCGGGTTTCACCGCCGGCGCCAGGGGTGCGGGAGCCAGTGGCTGCGCGATGCCGAGTCGCGTCTCATATTCGTTTTTGTATCGGACCACCGCACGGGTGATCGCATCGACCACCAGAGTCTGAAACTCTTCGGTGCGGATTTTCGTCTCCTCGTCGGGATTACTGATGAATCCAACCTCGACGAGTGCTGCCGGCATCGTGGCCCCGACCAGCACCTTGAAGGGTGCCTGCTTCACTCCTCGGTTCCCCACACCCGTCGCCGTGTTCATCTCTTCCTGGATCGCCTGCGCGAACCGACTCGACTCCTGCAGGTACTCCTGCTGTGCGAGGTCCCAGAGAATGAGTTTCAGGTCGTCCGCAGGAACGGCACTCATCACGGCCGACCCATTCTCGGTATCGGCAGCGCGCTTTGCCAGTTCGTCGCTCGCCTCGACGGAGAGGAAGTAGGTTTCGGAACCACTGGCGCCCTTGCTCGGCGCCGCATTGAGGTGCACGGAGATGAAGAGGTCAGCCTTGTACTGATTGGCAATCGAGGTGCGCTGGTCGAGAGAGACCTGCGAATCATCTTCACGGGTCAGGACGACACGCGCCCCGGTTTTTGCCGCGACCACGGTCGCGAGCCTGCGACACAGTTGCAGCGTCGCCTCTTTTTCCATCAGGCCGTTTGGCCCCGTGGCGCCGACATCTTTTCCGCCGTGCCCCGGATCGATGACGATCGTATGCACGCCCGGCTGCTCCACCGCCTGGGTCGGTGCCCTGAGTCCCGGCACAACCTGCGCGGAGTCACCCGCTTTGCGCAGGTCGAGAATCACGCGGAACGGCGCATCGAGCTGGTAAGCATCCGCGACCACGTCCGCGGCAGTGAGCTGGAGTCGAACATCGGTTCCTGAGATCGTCGCCTTTGCGACGAACGGATCCTCGAACGCCTGTTCGGCGACCGCCGGTCGCAGCGCTGCCTTGAATCGCACCGTGTAAAACCCCGGCTCGCGAAGGATCGTGTATTCGCTGGCCGCTGACAGCGTCACGACCACTTTCGAGATTCCCTGGACGTTCGCCAGCGTTACCTGCGCGCTGAGGGTATTGAGCTGGCGTGGACGGATGACCAGTGCTTTCGCGGTTGCATCCCACGCGGCATCGAGGTCGCCCGATCGCGCCAGCAGGCCCTGAAAAAACTGCCATGGAACGAACGGCTTGCCATCTACGATCACCGGCACGACCGGCATCTCGATGAGGTCTTCGCGCACGACCCCGTAACGGCTGTCCGAGCCGAAAGCCGCAACGACGTTGTTCAGCGTCACCTTGTAGCCCGAGCTGTCCGGCGTCAGTGTGCCGCCGAGTCCCAGCACCACTTCCTCCGCAGAAACGAAAATGACCGGACCCTGCTGAAAGTACGTCAACGGGCGATCGCCCGCAGCCAGGCGCAGCGTGGCCTGTCCCGGCGACTGAGCCAGAACGATCGAGGCGAGGGTGAGGGCGAGCAGAGTGCCAGCAGCGATGAGACGTTTCATTCGAGGTGTCCGAGAATCCGAGATGGATTATCGCATGGAGGTGGATGGCAGGGCAGAATGCGCACGTGCACTTCGTCATCCTGTCCGCCGGAAAGGCGTTTACCGAGCCGCTGCTGCTCGTGCTCACCGTTGCGCTGGTCGCGACGATCGCCGGGTTGGTGCGCTCACCGCCCGGTGACCCGCATCGAAAAATGTCCGTCCTCGCGCTCGCTTCTCTCCTGGCTCTGTGGATCCTCGCCACTCCTGCGATTGCTGACCTGCTCAACCGAGCCATCCGCCTCGACGCCCGCGAGGCGCGCGCTCCCGCCATCATCATCGTTCCAAGCGGTGGATCGTTTTACGCAGGGGACGGTCGGTCGGCAGTGCTCTCCTCGAGCACGGCCGGACGATTGGTCGAGGGCATCTGGTGGCAGCGTCACAATCCCCAGGCGCTGCTCGTTCTCACCGGCGGCGACACCACCACGGACGGGACTTCAGGCCGTACGGTGGAGGCAATGCGCGAGGAGGCGATCCGACGGGGAGTGCCTGCCGCGTCCATCCGGACGGAAGTGCGGTCGCGCAACACCCGCGAGCACGCCATCGAACTTGCGAAAGTCATCTCGCCCGAAACGCCCATCGGCATCGTCACCAGCGACTGGCACCTGCGACGAACCGAGACAGAATTCGCGAGGTACTTCCACTCCATCGCCATCCGATCCTGGGAACCACCCCAGCGCCAGCCCCTGACCATCGGCGATTTTCTTCCATCGTCGTGGGGGCTTCGATGGTCGACCCTGATGCTCCAGGAGTGGATCGGACTCGCGTGGTACGCTCTCCGCTCATGAGACGCGTCGCTCTCACCTTCTCAATCCTGCTCGTGCTGACTGCTTGTAACGGCGGGAACGACTCCACCAGGGTTTCCTCCGCACCGCTCAGCGTGCGCGGCTGGGTCGAGGACGTCGATGGGAGCGGAAAGGGACAGTTGAGGACGATCGAAACCGAGATCGCTCGCCGTATGGCGATCTTCACCTCCACCTCCATCTGGGTGGAGAACTCTCCCATGGTTTCCGGCGGAATGGCGCAGAACGGCGCGTTCATCCTGCTCGACGTGCCTCCGGGCAACTCCATGATCGGCTTCAATGCGCCGGGAGCGCAAAGCGTCCGTCTCACCCTCCAGAACATTCCTGGAAACGCCGACGTGCTCGTTCCTCGGATCCTGTTGAGAAAAGGATCGGCCACGGTCCTCGACCCAAAGCTCATTCTCGTGCGCGTCCCCGGCAACGTCTCGAAGCGCACTCCGACGGGAAAGACCGCAGTGGTCGCCGGCTTCAACGTCCCCGTCTTCGAGGTTCCCCTGAGCGAACTGGTCGACCGTCGCGACTTTCCTTCACCGCCCGGCCTCACCCCCCTCGCCACCGTCCGCTAACCTCGGGCGCTGCCGGCCCGTCAGTCGCTCACCGATTCGAACTCATCCGACATCGACACGTTCCGGCACGTCTCGTGCGTCGTGATCCATCGCGACATCAGGAGACGCAATGGCTACCAGGCAACAGAATCTCGAGCACGAAAACAAGACCAACGTCGGCGACGCCGAACGCTGGGTCTCGGTCATCGCCGGAACTGCGCTGGCCGCATACGGTCTCAAACGTCGCACCGCCGCCGCCATCGCCTCGGCAGGAGTCGGCGTGGCGCTTCTCTGGCGTGGAACGACCGGTCACTGCCCGGTCTATCAGGCGACGGGCGTTTCGACCTCCGGCGAACCGGGTGATCATGTGAGCATTCCCTATGGCCGCGGCACGCGGGTCGACGCCTCGATCGTCATCAACAGCACGCCCGACCAGATCTATACGTTCTGGCGCAACTTCGAGAACCTCCCCCGCTTTCTCAACAACCTCGAATCAGTCACCGTTCACGACGCGATGCATTCGCACTGGGTGTCACGCGGCCCCGCCGGTTCGTCCGTGGAATGGGAGGCAGAGATCATCAACGAGATCCCCGGCGAGTTGATCGCGTGGCGCTCCATCGCCACGTCCACGGTGCACAACGCAGGGTCGGTCCACTTCAAGCCTTCCACTGGCGGACGGGGAACGGAAGTCCGCGTCGAACTCCGCTACGACCCGCCAGCCGGCCGCCTCGGTGCCGCGGTCGCGCGGTTGTTCGGAGAAAATCCGGAGCGCCAGATCCGGGAAGATCTCCGCCGCCTGAAGATGCTCATCGAGACGGGCGAAGTCGCTTCCGTCGAAGGGCAGCCGACCGGGAGGAAAGGATGAAAGCCGTCTGCTGGTGGGGGAAGGAAGAGGTTCGCGTCCTCGACGTCCCCGATCCTAAAATCATCAATCCGCGCGATGCGATCGTGAAGGTCAGCCTCACCGCTATCTGCGGATCCGACCTGCATCTCTACGACGGTTACGTCCCCGCCATGATGCGCGGCGACATTCTCGGACATGAGTTCATGGGCGAAGTGGTGGAAGTCGGCGCGCAGGTGAAGAACCTGAAAGCCGGTGACCGTGTCATCGTCCCGTTTCCGATTGGATGCGGCGGATGCTGGTTCTGCCAGAGCGGCCAGTGGTCGCTCTGCGACAACACCAATCCCAACGCCTGGATGCTCGAAGCGCTCCTCGGATATTCGACCGCCGGCATCTATGGTTACTCTCACCTGTATGGTGGATACGCGGGTGGGCAGGCGCAGTACGTGCGCGTTCCATTCGCGGACGTCAATCCGTTCAAGGTCCCGGCGGGCCTGCCCGATGAACAGCTGCTCTTCCTCACCGACATCCTGCCGACCGGCTACATGGCTGCGGAGAACTGCAACATCAAGCCGGGTGACACCGTCGCCGTGTGGGGCGCCGGGCCGGTCGGTCTCTTCGCGATGAAGAGCGCGCGTCTCTTCGGCGCCGAGCGCGTGATCGCCATCGACCGCTTTCCCGAGCGCCTCCGCAAGGCGCAGGAGTTCGCCGATGCCGAGATCCTCAACTACGAGGAATCCGACAGCACGTTCGAGACCCTCAAGCAGATGACAGGAGGACGCGGACCCGATGCCTGCATCGATGCAGTCGGGATGGAAGCGCACGGCCACAGCGTCGACGCCTTCCTCGACCGCGCCAAACAGGCCGCACGCCTGCAACCCGATCGCGGCCACGTCATCCGCCAAGCCATCCACGCCTGTCGCAAAGGCGGCACCGTGTCGTTCGCCGGCGTCTACGCAGGCTTCATCGACAAGATCCCCTTCGGCACCGCATTCGGCAAAGGCCTGACGTTCAAGATGGGCCAGACCCACGTCCACAACTACATGGCCCCCCTCCTCGGCCGCATCGAGCAAGGCGAAATCGACCCCTCCTCCATCATCACCCACCGCGTCAAACTCGAAGATGCACCGGAGATGTACCGGAAGTTCCGCGACAAGCAGGACGAATGCATCAAAGTCGTGATGCAACCGTTCTAGCGGGGCGTTGCGACTCTGCCGCGCCCGACACGATAGAATCGCGTGGAACGAACGGCCCTTCGAAGGGCGTCGTCGATCACGCACCTGGCGCGATTGCTGAGATTTAGATTGACGCAGGCTTATCTGGAATTCACAGGCGAAGTTGACGCCGACGGTCGCAAGTTCAGCCCGAATCGGGAATCTGATGGACGGTTTCACTCGAAGTGGATGACTGGATGTTATCCCCGGCTGGGACGAGATCCGTCTCGACTACCCGGAACTCGAAGACGAGGACATCCGTGACGCTTTGCTGTACGCCGCTGCGCCCGTCGAAGACGATGGACGCGAAGGTGTTGCGAAACACTGAAGGAGAGAATCGATGAGCGAGAGACAGGAACGGACCGACATCGTCACCTCGTCGCTGAACGTCATGGGGGGCACGCCAGTGTTCTCCGGGACGCGCGTGCCGGTGGAAACCCTGATCGATTACCTGGAGGGAGGCGAATCGATCGATGACTTTCTGGAGGGCTTTCCGACGGTCTCCCGGGAACAGGTCATTGCGTTTCTCGAAGAGACGAAGGCCAGAGTCCTCGCTCAGACCGCATGAGAGTTCTTCTCGACGAATGCGTCGACTGGCGCCTGCTGCGTGATCTCTCCGGATTCGACGTCAAGACAGTGGCGCAGATGGGATGGAGGGAGACCACCAACGGCGCCCTGCTATCGCTGGCCGCGCGCGAATTCGACGTATTCGTCACCGTCGACAAGAATCTCGCTTTTCAGCAGAACGTC
>JBKJVD010000213.1:0-17977 GCA_046590585.1 Thermoanaerobaculia bacterium
GGCGCTGCGTCTACCTCTCGTAGACTTCTCGCGGTCACCGTTCCTCTCCTTCAGGGCGCCGGGTCTCGAGCATCGAATCGCACCGCCTTCCCGATAGACTTCCATCGATGCCGATCCATGAGCACTGGGTGATTGCCGCCGCCGGCACGGATGTACCGATCCCCGTCGCCCACGCAGCGCTGCGAGGCATCCTGGCTCGACGCGGCATCGTCAACGCCGATTCGTTCCGTCGCTTCGTGTCTCCGACGCTCGAGGATCTCCACGATCCATCGACCATTCACGGGATGGCCGAGGCGTGCGAGCGCATTGAACGCGCGATCCGCGATCGCGAGACGATTCTCATTTACGGCGACTATGACGTCGACGGCGTCACCTCGATCGTCCTGCTGCAGAAAGTCCTCCGGCTCCTCGGTGGCGACGCGGAGTTCGTCATCCCGCATCGGCTGATCGACGGCTACGGCTTGAAGATCGAAGTGCTCGAGCGGGTGCTGGCCGAGAAGGATGTGAAGCTCGTCATCACCGTAGACTGCGGAATCAGCAGTATCGAACCGGTCCGGCTGGCGATTGAGCGCGGGATCGACGTGATCATCACCGACCATCATCTCCCACCGGGAAACCTTCCGTCGGCGGCGGCCGTGCTCAACCCAAAGCAGGCTGGCTGCGTCTATCCGTTCAAGGAGCTGGCCGGGGTGGGTGTCGCCTTCAAACTCTGCTGCGAGTTGATCCGTCGCAGCGGACGAAAGGTGTCGACGGCTTCGCTGCTCAAGATCGCGGCGATCGGAACGATCGCCGATGTGGCTCCGCTGATTGGCGAAAACCGAACGATCGCGCAACTGGGGCTCAGCGGCCTGGGTGATGTGCGCAATCCCGGGCTGCGCGCCCTGCTGCGGCGCGTGGGACTGGAGGGGAAAGCGGTTCGTTCCTCCGATGTCGGTTTCAAGATCGGCCCGCGCATCAACGCCGCCGGGCGACTGGCGTCGGCGAATACTGCGATCGACCTCTTCCACGCCGCCGACGAATCCGCAGCCTGGGGGATCTGCAGCGAACTGGATCGAATGAACGCCGAGCGGCAGCAGATCGAGGTGCAGGTGCGCGGAGCCGCCGAGGAACAGGTGGCGGGGGGAGAAAGGATCCTGGTGCTGGCTGGGGAGGGATGGCATCGCGGTGTGGTGGGGCTGACGGCCGGCCGGATCGCGCAGAAGCATTACCGGCCGACACTCGTGATCGCGCGGGATGGGGAGCGCTGCGTCGGAAGCGGGCGCAGCATCGTCACAATCAACCTCCACGAACAGCTCGAGCGCGTGGCCGACCTGTTCGAACATTTCGGAGGGCATGAATTTGCGTGCGGGTTCACCCTGCGAAGCGCGAACCTCGAGGCCCTGCGGAGCCGCCTGGCCGCGGCGTTCGATGCGCTCGACGATGCGTTGTTCGTGCGGAAGGCGAGTGTCGACGCGATCGTGCGGTTCGCGGAGATCGATCGCGGATTCTTTGAGGGCCACGAGATGCTGCAGCCGTTCGGCGCCGCCAACCTGCAGCCGCTCTTCATGACGGCGGGAGTGCGCGTGAAGTCGCGCCGGATGTTCTCGGCTGACTGTTGGGAGCTGCAACTCGAGGATGGCAGCGCGACCACGCGCGCAGTGCTCTGGCCGTCGGCGATCGGCCTGCTGGCCGAATTGGAAGGGGAGGGTTCGCGGGACATCCTCTACACCCTCGATCATGATGCGAGATCGCCGGGCGGCATGCGGCTGACCATCGCCGATGTCCGGCCAGCCGCATGACGTAGGCGAGGCCGGAACGAAATCTGCTGAGGCTCTGTTAGCAACGCACAATGCAGCGCACGATTCGACTGCTTCGTATCGCGCTGCCGATCGCATTCATCGCGTTTATCGTTTTTCTCGGCATCAAGTGGACCCGCACCAGGACTCGGGACGAGAAGCCGCCGGCGCAGCCGGTGACCTCAACCCAGCGTCCGGACGATCAGCCACGAGGTGAATTCCGGGCCTTCGAGGATACGCAGACGATCGGCGGGAGAGTCGTGTCGAGAGTGCGCGCGAAACGGGTCGTGCCGTTCAAGTCGGGATGGAGCACGCTCGAAGGCGTCGACATCACCATCTACCGTCCCAATGGACTGACCTACGAACTGGCCTGTCCGCAGGCGCAGTTCAACAGCCAGACGAAAGAGGCGGATGCGAAGGGTGGAGTCCGGCTGGTCTCGAGCGACGGCGTCTCCATCGCCACGGCCGAGATCAAGTTCGACGGGAACCGCCTGACCAACGACATTCCGGTCGAGTTCACCATCGATCGCTGGAAGGGGAGGTCGGGCGCGCTCGATCTCGACGTTCAGGGCGAGACCGTCAGGTTGCTCAAGACGGTGACGGCGACGATGACGCCGGCCACGGCAACCGAGCCGCCAATGACGGTGAGCGGGCGTGAGTCGCTGTTCCGACGCCGCGAGAATGACGTCACCTTCACCGGAGGCTCGCGCATTACGCGCGGCCCCGATGTGATGACCGCCGAGCGTGTGGCCGGACGGTTCACGCAGGACCGTCGTGCCATGATCGGGCTCGAGGGAAACGGTGGCGTCGTGATGATGATGTCTGCCGCACCATCAAAAGGTGAAGATCTCGGCGGGCGCAAGGAGATCCATTGCGACCGCTTCGCCAGCGAGGTCGGCCCCGACGGCCAGATCAATGCGATCAACGCCATCGGTGAACCGGGACCCGCACGAGCCATCATCGACGGGCCACCACGCCGCGACATCACCGCACAGTCGTTCCGGATCGCGCTGATGAACAAGGCGGTGAGCGAGTTGAAGGCGAATTCGAATGTGGTGATGAAGGAAGCCGGCGACCTGCCGCGCGAGATCACGGCAGTCAATGTCACGGTGTCGTTCGATCCGATCCAGCACCGCGCGACCTCGGCATTCATGGACGGCAACTTCAGGTACGTCGACGCGCGGACGCGAGCGACCGCAATGCGGGCCAACTACGACGTCCTCAACGATCGCGTGCTGCTGACCGCCGACGAAGGATTCGATCCCACGATCGTCAGCGAGGGACACACGCTGAAGGCGAAGCAGATCGAGTTCGCGCCCAGAGCGCAGACTGCGAAAGCGACAGGAGATGTCATCGCGCGGATGATTGCGAAAGGGGGCGGCCCCTCCGCCGACGGGACGAACCTCTTTCCCGCCGACACGCCGGTGTTCGTGAACGCAGACTCCGTAATCATGCGTCAGGCCAGCAAAGTGGCGGTGTTCACGGGCAACGTCCGCGCCTGGCAGTACAACAACACCCTGCTCGCCACTGAACTGCAGGTGCAGGGTGAAGGGCAGGCGATCACGGCGCGGGGCAACGTGCGCACGTCTTTCTACAACACGGCGGTGGACGCGAAGAAGATTCCAGTGACCTCGCGCAGCGAGCAACTCATTGCACGCCGCGGCGAGCGTCGCATCGACATGCTCGGCGACGTTCGGATCGACGACGACGGGCGGACCCTCACTGCAGAGCGGTCGTCGTTCTTCTTCGACACCTACCGGAAGATCGAACGTGTGGAAGCGGAGACGAAGGTAGTGCTCAACGAAGCAGCCACCGGGAGAAAGGGGACAGGAGACAAGGCCGTCTACCTGCTCCAGAAGAAGATGGTCATGATGTCCGGCTCACCCGCGACCGCCGTCGACAGGAACGGCAAATTCAGCGGCGAGCAGATCGCCTTCGACCTGGCGCGCAACCGCGTTCAGGTGGTGAGCCCGGGCTCGCAGACGCAAGGGACATACAAGCAGGAGCCGTAGGAGTCGAATGCAGAATGGTGGATGCAGAATGTTGAGTTGAGGCTCCAGCGTGCCGCTCCGGTTGTTCAACATTCAGCATTCACCATTCTGCATTTTGTTTTCCAGCGAAAGTGATACATTCCGCCTCCCTGATGCCGTTCGAGACGATGAATGAAGTCCCGGTTCCTGCCGATCGAGGTGGAGCCGCACCGCTTCGTCTCGCCGCGACCCGGCTCGAGAAGGTCTACCGGGGCCGGAAGGTCGTGCGGGATGTCTCGGTCGAGATCAGCCAGGGCGAGATCGTCGGGCTCCTCGGCCCGAACGGCGCGGGGAAGACGACCACGTTCTACATGATCGTAGGACTGGTTCAGCCGGACGGGGGCACGGTCTCGCTGGGTGACGACGACATCACCAGCATGCCGATGTACTTACGGGCGCAGCGTGGGATCAGCTACCTGCCACAGGAAGCGTCGGTGTTCCGCAAGCTCACCGTCGAAGAGAATCTGCTCTCGGTCTTCGAGACGATGAACCTGCCGCTGGCCGAGCGACAGCGAAGGACCACGGCGCTGCTCGAAGAGTTCGGGGTGACACACATCGCGCGAAGCCGCGCATATTCGCTCTCAGGTGGTGAACGGCGCCGGGTGGAAATCGCTCGCAGCCTCGCCATCAACCCGGCATTCATCTTGCTTGATGAGCCGTTTGCAGGGATCGATCCAATCGCAGTTTTCGAAATTCAACGCATCGTTTCCCAACTCCGCTCGCGCGGAATCGGGATCCTCATCACGGACCATAACGTCCGGGAAACATTGAAGATCACCGACCGCGCCTATATCATCAAGGAAGGCGAGATTTTCCGTCAGGGTGTACCCGAAAGTCTCTCGGCAGATGCAGAGGTCCGGCGAATTTATCTGGGCGAAACCTTCAATCTGAATTAGCCGGGAACTGGGTACAGGCACTCGACGACTGGACCATGGCACTCGAACAGAAGCTACACCTCAAGCTCTCACAGAAGCTGATCATGACGCCTTCGTTGCAGCAGGCGATCAAGCTGCTGCAGTTGAGCAAACTCGAACTCCAGGAAGTCCTCAACCAGGAACTGCTCGAGAATCCGCTGCTCGAAGAAAACGGCGAAGAAGCCAAGGCCGAAGACGTCGAGAACGAGTCTCCCCAGCAGAAGGGCGAGACCGAAGAGCCGCCCAAAGTCGAAGTCAAGGAAGCGGACAAAGAGAAGGACTCGTTCGACGAGATCGACTACGACGCCTACTTCCAGGACTACATCGAATACGGGTACAACCCGCGCGGGATGAACGAGGAACACGAAGAGTTCCCGATCGAGAACACGCTCACGCGTCCGCCGAACCTCACCGACCACCTCACCTGGCAGCTGGCCATGTCCGACGCCTCACCCAAGGTGAAAGAGATCGGGCAGTTCATCATCGGCAACATCGATGAGGATGGGTATCTCCGCGCTACCAACGAGGAGATCGCCGGAGCCGGCCCGTTCGAACTGGCCACGGTCGAAGAGGCGGTTGGCGCCGTGCAGACGCTCGACCCGATCGGCGTGGCGGCCCGCGACCTGCGCGAATGCCTGCTGCTCCAGCTCGACTTCCTCGAAATCGACCACCCTCTGGTCGAGACCGTCATCCGCGATCACTGGGAAATGTTCATGCAGCGCCACTTCGTGCAGATCTCGAAGGCGCTCGGCGTCGACATGAAGACGCTCGAACAGGTAGTCGAAGTCATCAAGCATCTCGATCCCAAGCCAGGGAGGAAATACTCCAATGAGCGAGCGATCTATGTCGAGCCCGATGTTTACATCCACAAGGTGGGAGACGAATACGTCATCGTCCTGAACGAGGACGGCATGCCGAAGCTGCGCATCAACGGCAGCTACCGCGCCATGTTGCACTCCACGGAAGCGAAGCAGGACGGGGAAACGGTCAACTACATCAAGGACAAGATCCGGTCCGCGGTCTGGTTGATCAAGTCGCTCGACCAGCGTCAGCGGACGATCTACAAGGTCGCTGAGTCGATCGTGAAGCACCAGCGCGAGTTTCTCGACCGCGGAATCGACTTTCTCCGGCCGCTCGTCCTTCGGGATGTCGCAGACGACATCCAGATGCATGAGTCGACGGTATCCCGTGTCGTGTCGAACAAGTACATGCACACGCCCCGGGGCCTCTTCCTCATGAAGTACTTCTTCCACAGTGGCATCGATTCCGACACCGGCGAGGACATTTCCAGTCTCACGGTCAAGAAGAAGATTCAGGGATTCATCGAAGGTGAGGATCCGCGCAAGCCCCTCTCCGATTCGAAGATCATGAAGATCCTGAACGACGAGGGAATCAACATCGCCCGGCGCACCGTCGCCAAGTACCGCGATGAACTGAACATCCCGTCCTCGACTGACCGCAAACAGATCTTCTAGCGCAACCTGATACGCGGAGGTAGCAATGGCAACCGAGATTACCGGTCGCAATGTTGACGTGACTCCCGAGCTTCGAAACCTGCTCGAAACGAAGCTGGCAAAGATTCAAGAGAAGCTGTTTGAGGACGTCATCGACGTCCGCTGCGTGATGCAGGTGGAAAAATACCGCAACATCTGCGAAATCATCGTGGTCGGCCGGGATCATGACGTGAAGACGGTCCAGGAATCAGACGCATCGATGCAGGACGCCATCAACCTCGCGCTCGACCACCTCAAGCGGCAGGCCCAGAAGAACCGCCGGAAGCTTCGCGACCATCACCGCAAAGACGGCGCGCGCTCCAAGCAGCCGGTGACCGAGTGGGAAGTGCAGGTGCTCGAACCCGGCCAGATCCGAAACGCCCGGCACGCCGACGCCGCTGCTGACAGCGCCACCACGCCGCGCATCATCAAGACCGCCAACCTCCCAATCAAGGCCATGTCCATCGAGCACGCCGCACTCATGCTCGATGACTCGAAGAACGAGTTCATCGTCTTCCGCGATGTCGATACCGACAAGGTCTCGGTCATCTACAAGCGCAAGGACTCCAACCTCGGCCTGATCTCGCCGGAATTCTGAGCCGGATCCCACTCGCCCGTTTTCGAGAGCTCCCTGAGACGGGGGCTCTTTTCCGTTCTGAACGTTTCTCTTTTCCTGCTCCGACGCGCCGCCGCCGCCGCGCAACGAAGGAGTGTGAGAAATGCGGGTTAACATAGCCGGATCATGTCGACGCAAATCGTGGATTACGTTCAGACGACGGTCCAGTCGCTCCTCGGCGGCGACCTTGATGACCTCGGGCTAGATCTGGTCGTCGGTGACGATGGCCTCGACCGCATCATCGAGCGGCCACGAGTGCAGAAGCCCGGCCTGGCCTTCGCCGGCTACTACGAATACATCAAGCCGTGGCGCGTGCAGATCATCGGCGCGTCGGAAACGAAGTACCTGCAGAGTCTCCCGCCGCGACTTCGCGAAAAGCGCGTACGCGATGTGGCCGGTCTGGACGTTTCCTGCTTCATCGTCACCAAGGGTCACGCGCCCCTGGACGAATTCCGCGCAGAGTGCGAGAAGCGCTCGGTCCCGCTGTTCGCAACGCGCTCTCTTTCCTCGACTACGATCACCCGCATCACGTTTTATCTCGAGGAGGCCATGGCTCCGCGCACGACCATGCACTCGGGTCTTCTCGACGTGTACGGAATCGGCGTCCTGCTGCTGGGCGACAGCGGGATCGGGAAGAGCGAGTGCGCCCTCGACCTCGTCTACCGCGGTCACCGCCTCATCGCCGACGACCTGGTGGTCGTCCGCCGTCATCCCAACGACGTTCTCCTCGGATATTCGAACGATCTGCTGCGCCATCACATGGAACTGCGCGGCATCGGCATCATCGACATCAAGGACCTCTTCGGAGTGGCTTCCACGCGCGACGTGAAGCCGATCGACCTGGTCGTCAAGCTCGAACAGTGGGTGGAGGGTTCCGAGTACGACCGCCTCGGCATCACCGGCGAGAGCTTCGACCTTCTGGGCGTTTCCAAGCCTTACGTCCGGCTTCCGGTCGCCTCGGGGCGCAACCTCGCGCTTCTCGTCGAGGTGGCCGCACGGAATCATCTGATGAAACTTCAGGGCTACGACTCCGCCCGCGAATTTACCCGACGCATCGACGAGCAGATCGCGAGGCAGGGCGACAACCCTCCTGCGCTCCCCAGCGTCCCGCGCGAGTCGACCATCAGCAGCGAATTGCGCAGCATCAACACGAAGGCGCGATTTTCGCTGGAGCTCGATCGCACGCGCAGGCTCAAGTAGGGGAGAGACGACGTATGAGGATTCCGGAGTATCTGGTCGTGATCACGGGGCTCAGTGGCTCCGGCAAGAGCTACGTTCAAGGCACACTCGAAGACCTCGGTTTCTACTGCTCGGACAACCTCCCGGTCGCACTCATCGAACCGTTTCTCGAAGAAGTGACCTCCCACGAGAACGCCACGAAAGTCGGCATCGTGGTCGATGTCCGCACCCACGACTTCGCGAACGTGTTCCCGCGGTTCTATCGCGAGCGGCTGCAGAAACTCGTGCCTCATACGGTACTGGTCTTCCTCGAGGCCTCCAGCGAAGTCCTGGCCCGCCGCTTTTCAGAGACCCGCCGTCCGCATCCGCTCGGCGCCGAACATCCGATCGGCAGCGCGATCGCGGCCGAGCGCGCAGCCCTGACCGAGGTCAAGTCGCTGGCGAACATGGTGCTCGACACCTCCCAGTTCTCGGTGCACGAGTTGAAAGCGGAAGTGATGCGACGCTTCCAACTGCCCGGCCACGAGCCATCGATGCTCGTCACCGTGATCAGCTTCGGATTCAAGTACAGCCTGCCCTACAACCTCGATCTCCTGTTCGACGTCCGCTTCCTGCCGAATCCTCACTTCATCGACGAACTGCGCCCGAAGACCGGTCTGGATTCCGAGGTGGTGAACTATCTGAGGGAACAGCCCGAGTACGAAACGTTCTACGGCAAGCTCCAGGACTTCGTGGGCTACCTGCTTCCTCAGTACCGGAAAGAGATGAAGAGCTACCTCACCATCGGCATCGGCTGCACGGGCGGCAAGCATCGCTCCGTTGCCATCGCCCAGCGCCTCGGAAACGATCTCGAGCAACTCGGCTACGCCGTCGAGATCGTTCATCGAGACTGCAAACGTTGAATGACCTTCGCCGCGAAGAACGTACGCATCACCGCGCCCCGTGGCTCGTGGGCGTCTCGCCAGGCGTCTCGTCCGCGGAGGGCTGTAGGGCGTACACATGTGTCCACGAACCGTCGCATCGCGAATTAGCTACATCGCCGGGTTCGACCCCCTTCGCGCGGGCGAGACGCCCACGAGCCATCGCTTCGCGTGCAGGCACCGCCTTCGCAGCGAGAACGTACGCATCACCGCGCCCGGTGGCTCGTGGGCGGAACCACGCAATGTCAGGGCCTCCTCCCTTGTTCCCGCTGCTCGTATATGATTTTCCCCACGCAGGAGGCTGCATTTGATTGGTGCTCTGATCGTTACGCACGGGAATCTCGCTCATGAGCTGCTCAAGGCAGCCCAGCAGATCGAGGCGGATGTTTCCGGCATCCAGGCAGTTCCGCTCGAATGGAGCGATTCGGTCGATGAGGCGCGCGAGAAGATTCGCGTGGCGGTCGATTCGCTCGCAGACAAGGCCGGCATTATCATCTTCACCGACATGTTTGGCGGGACTCCGAGCAATCTCAGCCTCTCGTTCCTCGAGGAAGGCCGGGTCGAGATCGTGACGGGCGTCAATCTCCCCATGATCGTGAAGTTCGCCATGGTCAAGGAAGAGGCGAAAGACGTCTCGACGCTGGCTCACATCATCAGTGAAAAGGGTTCGAAGGCCATTCGTGTCGCGTCGGACCTTCTGGCAGCAGACCGCCGGGCGGGGGTACAGAGTTGATCACGCGCGACATGGAGATCAAGAACAAGCTCGGATTGCACGCTCGTGCGGCAGCCAAGCTGGTTCACATCGCAGCAAAGTTCCGCTCCGACATCAAGATCCGCAAGGGCGATGAGGAAGTGGACGGTAAGAGCATTCTCGGGATCCTGCTCCTCGCGGCGGGCCGCGGCACAGTGATCACGGTCAAGGCTGCGGGTGATGACGAGCGCGACGCACTCGACGCGGTCGAGAAGCTCATCGATGCAAAATTCGATGAAGTAGAATGATCGCGCAGTCATCGGTGATCGTTCTCTCGCCGATTCGCGCCAACGCGGCCGATGACTGCGGACGAGGCCCGCATGGCCGATCGCGCACCCCGCACAGCTGCCCAGACCCGCTCCGACGTCCGCACGTATAAGGGCATCGGCGCATCGCCCGGTATTGCCATCGGGCGCGCCATCATCGTCGAAAAGCGCGTCGCCGCGGTCTACCGCGTTCCCGTACGCGAAGAGGATGTCGAGGGCGAGCGGACCCGGTTTCTCGAGGCGCTCCAGCAGACTCGCGATCAACTGCTCGAACTCAAGCAGAAGGTCAGCCGTTCGATGGGCGACGAGTACGCTCAGATCTTCGAGGCCCACGCCATGATCGTCAGCGACGCCTCGTTCGCCGACAAGGTGATCCAGAAGATCGAATCTGAGCTCGTCAACGCCGAATGGGCGCTCACCGAGGTCCAGGAGGAACTGCTGGCCCGGTTCCGCAGCTTCGAGGACGAGTACCTGCGCGAGCGGATGGCCGACGTCAAGGACGTTTCCGAACGGGTGCTCACGAACCTGCAGGGGATCTCGCATCACGATCTCTCCGAGATCAAGCACGACGTGATCATCCTTGCGGACGACCTCACCCCGTCGGACACGGTGCACTTCAACCGCAGGCCGATCGTAGGTTTCGCCACCGAAACTGGCGGTCGCACTTCGCACACGTCGATCATCGCCAAGTCGCTCTTCATGCCCGCGGTGATCGGTGTGCCGCGCCTGACCAAGATCGTGGACAACGACGAGGTCATCATCGTCGACGGCTACGAAGGAACGCTGGTCGTCAACCCGACGCCGGCGATGATCACCGAGTATCGCGGCCGCGTCTCCCGTCACGAAGAGGAAGAGAAGCGGCTCCTTCAGAATCGCAATCTCGCCGCGGTTACGCGCGATGCCAGGAAGATCTCACTCCAGGCCAACATCGAACTGGTCGAAGAACTCGGCGACGCCACGAAGTTCGGCGCGGAGGGGATTGGACTCTACCGCTCCGAGTTCCTCTATATCTCCAAGTCACCCCTTCTTCCCACTGAGGAAGAGCATTTCGAGATCTACAAGAAGCTCGCGGAAGCGCTTGCTCCCAACTGGTGCGTGATCCGGACCTTCGACCTGGGCGGGAAGAAGCTCGCCCGCCAGATCATGGGCGGGAAGGAAGACAACCCGGTCCTCGGCTTGCGTGGACTGCGCCTCTGCATGCGCCATCGCGACATGTTCCGCACGCAGTTGCGAGCGCTTCTCCGCGCCTCGGCGCACGGCAAGATCAAGATCATGTTTCCCCTCGTTTCCGGAGTGCAGGAGCTGCGGCAGGTCAAGACGCTCGTCCGGGAGATCAAGATCGAGCTCGACGCCGAGGGGATCGAATACAACAAGGAACTCCAGATCGGAATCATGATCGAGGTGCCGGCGGCGGCCGTCATCGCCGACCTGCTGGCCACCGAAGCCGATTTCTTCGCGATCGGAACGAACGACCTGATTCAGTATTCACTGGCGATCGACCGTTCGAATGAGAACGTCAGCTACCTTTACGAACCGTTGCATCCCGCGCTTCTCCGACTCGTCAAAGGGGTCATCGATGCTGGAAAGCGGGCCGGGATTCCTGTCTCGATGTGCGGGGAGATGGCTTCGGATCCGATCTACGCCATCGTCCTCATCGGGCTCGGGCTCGAGATCTTTTCAATGAATCCGTCGTCGATTCCCGTCATCAAGAACGTGGTCCGGAGCGTCAAGTACAAGGAATGCCGCCGCATCGCCGACATGGCGCTGCAGAAGAAGACGGCGCAGGAGATCGAGGAGTTCGTCATCGAGAGCGTGGCCACCCGGTTCCCGGAAGGGCTCATCAACATGAAGAGTTCGTGACGTCCGGCGATCCGCACTCGGCGTAAGATGAAACCGGCGGCCGGGAGGGTGTGATGCGTGGTGCGCGAACCTGGATTCGTATGGAGCATCGTTACGTCAGAAATGCCGTGCTCTTCCTGCTGATCAGTGGGGGAGTGTGCCTCGCGCAGCCTGCGCCCGACGAAACCGCGCCATCCGCCAGAGTGCTCCCGGAAACCTCCTCCAATGCTCCCTCCACGGAGGGGATCGTTGCTGCTGCGAAGGCAGCGAAGGCGAAGCGGATCGCCACGAAGGGAAAAAAGAAGGTCATCACCAACGCTGACGTGAAAAGGGCCGGCGGCCGCCTGATCTTCATCAGCGACGGTTCGCACCAGAAGAAAAGCGAGACGAAGAAGCCGCTCTCCGCTGAGGATCGTCGGACGTTGAATCAACGCGACGACGATCGGATCCGCGACCGCAAGGCCGCCGAAGAACGGCTTGCGAAGGCGACCGAACAACTCGACGAGACGAATGCGGCCCTCGCGATCGCTGAGCAGAAGTACTACGAAAGCAACGACCCCGGCTACCGCGACTCCGTCCTCAAGGAACGATTCGAGACTGCGCGTACCCGCCTCGAGTCGGCACGGAACGACGCCGCAGCGGCTCGCGACGAGCTGGCGGCACTCGAGCCGCAGTCATGAATCGCGAGTTCCCGGGACGCGCAATAAGATGGCGTCACGGCGGCGTTTTCAGCCGCGATCGAACATGACCAAGACTTTCTTCATTGAAACCTGGGGCTGCCAGATGAACGACCTCGACAGCCAGCGCCTGTCCGGTCAGTTGCGTCTGCGTGGTTATCGCCGTGTCGAGGATGAGGCCGCGGCTGACCTGATCCTGCTCAACACCTGCAGCATCCGCGACAAGTCGGAACAGAAGGTCTTCTCCCGCCTCGGCGAGCTGCGCGCGATCAAGAAGGTCCGCGCGCTCCAGATCGGCGTGGCCGGTTGCGTGGCGCAGCAGGAAGGGCAGAAGATTTTGAAACGCGCTCCGTGGGTCGACTTCGTCATGGGACCGGGGCAGGTAGCGGAACTGGGGCTGATTCTCGATGGCGCCGAACGCGTGGCGACCGGATTCCCTGAGGAGCGAACGTACGACTATCTCTCCATCGACCGCAGTTCGGTCACGAAGGCGTGGGTCACGATCATGGAGGGCTGCAACAAGAACTGCACCTTCTGCATCGTCCCGACCACCCGCGGCCGCGAGATTTCACGGCCGATGAGAGAGATCCTCGCTGAAGTTGCCCAGACCGTGTCGACCGGCCGGGTGGAGATCGAGTTGCTCGGGCAGACGGTGAATGCGTATCGCTGCCCGGAGTCAGGTCGCGACTTCGGTGCCCTGCTTGCCGCGGTCGCCGATGTTCCGGGCGTAATCCGGCTCCGATTCATGACTTCGCATCCCGCCGAGGTGAGCGACTCGATGATCGAAGCGATGCGCGATCACGAGAACATCTCGCGTTACCTTCATCTGCCCGTCCAGTCCGGATCGTCAGCCGTGTTGCGACGGATGAAGCGCCTCTATTCACGCGAACGATACCTGGATGTCATCGCCCGCCTGCGTGCGGCCATGCCGCAGATTCAGTTCTCGGCCGACTTCATCGTCGGGTTTCCCGGGGAAACCGAGGACGACTTTCAGCAGACGCTCAGCCTGATCGAAGAGGTCCGCTACGGCTCGCTGTACGCGTTCAAATACTCGCCGCGCCCTGGGACGCCCGCCCTCCGCATCGGTCCGCCAGTCGATGATGTCATCGCCTCGGAGCGGCTCACGCGGTTGTTCGAGCTGCACGAGAGCATCAAACGGGAATGCCTCGAGGCGTATCGCGGCAGGATCGTGCCGGTTCTGTACGAGGGGCCGAGCCGCAACAATCCCGCCATGCTGTCGGGACGCACCGATGACAATGTCGTCGTGAATTTTTCCGGCGACCTCTCCACGACCGTGGGGAGTATGCTGGGCGTGCGCATCGATCAGGCACAGCATCACACGTTGCGCGGGGAGGCTGTCGCATGAGCGAATTCGTACCGATGTCGATCAAGGGTCTGATGCTGGATCCGGTGTCGAACTCACCGATCGTCGTCCTCAAGGACAGCGATGAGAAGTTCCTCCTGCCGATCTGGGTCGGAATCTTCGAAGCGAATGCCATCGCCCTGCAGCTCGAGAATGTCGAGACGCCGCGGCCGATGACGCACGATCTGCTTCGCAACTTCATCGAGGTGCTCGACGCCCGCGTCACCCAGGTCGTCATCAGCGACCTGCGCGATAGCACGTTCTTCGCGAAAATCCGCCTCATTACCGGCGAACGCACGGTGGAGATGGATGCACGCCCCAGCGACGCCATCGCCCTGGCCCTCCGGATGGAGGCGCCGATCTACGTCGCTCAGACCGTGCTCGACCAGGCACAGATGATCTCGCCGGACGACGAGCCACCGATCGAGCAGACGAAGGGCTGGTTCGAGGACCTCTCGCCCGAAGACCTCGGCAAGTACAAGATGTGACGAGGAATGTTGAATGTTGAGTGGTGAATGATGAATGAGGCTCTTGCGGAGCGAGCGCCTTCTCAGGCATCACACCTCAGCACTCAGTCCTCGTCAGCACTCTCTTCGAATTCAGCGCGCAACGCTGATCATTCGTCATAGAATCGACTCCGTCTGACATGATCATTACGGTTGCCAATCAGAAAGGTGGGGTCGGCAAGACCACCACCACGATCAACCTCGCCGCGGCCGTCGCCAACAAGGGATTCAAGACCCTGCTCATCGACCTCGACCCGCAGGCGAATTCGACCATGAGCTACGTCGATTCGCGGACGGTGACCAAGTCGATGTATGACGTCATGGTCAGCGAAGAGGTGCCTTTCGCCGATGTCGTGATCGACACGCCAGTGCCGAATCTCTTCCTGGCGCCTTCGAAGATCGCCCTTGCGAAGCTTGAATCCAAGTTGATAGGCGACCTCGACGGTCCGTATCGTCTGAAGGACAAGCTCAAGGATGCCGCAACGGCGTACGACTACATCTTCATCGACACCCCTCCGACGCTCGGCATGATCACCGTGAACGCGATGGTGGCTTCCACACACGTCCTCGTTCCGATCCAGTCGTCGTACTTTGCGCTCGAAGGAACCGACGACCTGCTCGAGACGATCGACAAGATCAAGGCCCGCCCCAATCCCAACCTGCAACTTCTGGGAGTCGTCATCACGATGCACGACAAACGGACGACGCTTTCCAGGGACATTCAGGACCAGATCGGCCAGGTGTTCGGCGACCGCGTGTTCAACACGGTGATCACCAAGTCGATCCGGCTAGAAGAGAGCCCCGCTTACAAGGAATCGATTTTTACCTTCGCTCCTCGCTCTAGTGGCGCGATGGAGTACTACTCGCTCTCCGAGGAACTGCTCGCAAGAGTCTGATCGGGAAGCAAGGCTGAAGGCCGGCGGGTGAGTGGCTCACTGACCCGGCGACCCTCATCCTTCAAGTGACACTTGAGGTATCGAGAGGAAAAGAATGGCCATGAAGCGCGGACTCCCGGAGCGATCAGTGATGCGGCACGACGCACATTACGTCGATGAACTCGCACGTCGTTCCGGCCGTCACATCGGCACCATGCTGCCGCTCGAGACCGTGCAGCCGAATTCGAGTCAGCCGCGAACCAATCTCGGCAACATTGAGGAGCTCGCTGCGTCGGTCCGCGAAAAAGGGGTTCTCGAACCGATTCTGGTGCGGCCTGTCGGGTCGAATCGCTACCAGATCATCTCGGGCGAGCGCCGCTATCGCGCGGCCACCATGGCTGGTCTCGACGAGATCCCGGCGATCGTGCTTGACGTCGACGACAAGGAACAGGTCGAGATCGCGCTGATCGAGAACATCCAGCGCAAGGATCTGACGGCGTTCGAAGAGGCCGACGGCATCCAGGTGCTGCAGGAGAAGTTCGGATACACGCACGAGAAGATTGCCCAGGTCATCGGTAAGTCGCGCACGACCATCACCGAAACGCTCTCCATCAACGAGATCCCGGAGCGGATCCGCGCGATCTGTCACAAGGCCGGGATCACCACCAAGTCGGTTCTGGTCCAGATCGCACGCGCCAGCGATGAAGCGGAAATGGAACGGATCGCGCTGGCGTACGCGGCCGGCGAACTTTCCCGTGACGGCGTTCGCAGGCAGACCGCCAGCAAGCCGGAAGCGAAGAAGGCGGGCCGTCCGAAAAACTTCACGTTCGAACTCAAGGACAAGAGCCTGCCGTTCAGCCTGGCGCTGAGCTTCAAGAAGGCCGAGGTCGAGAAGGCGGAAGTCATCGACGCCCTGCGAAGCATCCTGGCGCGCCTCGAAGCGGAGTGATTAAGTTCAGGCTCTTGGCTTTGGGCTGTTGGGAAAGGCAGAGACGAACTTCTCTCTATCTAACGAGCGTATTTAACATAATCTATCTTACCGGACTCTGAGGAAAACGCTGTTCGAGGGGGCTGTTGGCTCTTAGCTGTTGGCTGTTGGGAAGAGCCAGGCGGCAAACCTAACGGAGCCAGCCGCACCTCTTCCAATACCCCGGAGCCAACACCCGACACCAAGGCCCGCGCCTTTCCCAACAGCCAACAGCCAAGAGCCAACAGCCGGTTACAATGTCCAGCCTTTCGCAATGAAGATCCTCACTCGATACATCCTCAAAGAGATGATCGGCCCGACGCTCCTGGGGCTGGCGTTCTACACGTCGATCATCCTGATGCGCCAGATCTTCGAACTGGCCGGTGTCATCATCCGCAAGTCGTTGTCGGCAGCAGAAGTCGGCCGGCTGCTCCTGCTGACGCTCCCCAACGTCGTCGTGCTGACGCTGCCGATGGCGCTGCTGTTCGGAATCCTCATCGCAATCGGCCGCCTCTCCGCCGACTCCGAGATCATCGCCATGCGCGCTCTCGGGATCTCGACCCGTACCATCTACCGGCCGGTCTTCATCTTCAGCCTCTTCCTGTTCCTCGTGAATCTCTACCTGATGAACTCGGTGCTGCCGAAAGGCAACACCATGCTTCAGGTCTTTCAGGCAGAGATCCTCACAACCGCCGTCCAGAAAGAGGTCAAGCCCCGCGTCTTCCACGACGAGTACGACAATCTGATGATCTACATCGATCGGGTTGATCTCTCCGGCAGCACGTGGAACGGCGTCTTCGTTGCCGACAATCGAGGCAGCTCCGATCTCGGTACGACCCCGCAGGATGCGGTCAACAGTTCCGCCGAGAACCGCGATCGCGTAAGCGGCATGGGCGACGGTTCAGGACAGCGCATCGTGACGGCCGAGTTCGGAAACCTCTCCATCCTCAAGGAGAACAAGCAGATCTGGCTCGACCTCAGGAAGGCCGAGACCCACGTGTGGAACGCCGCGCGTCCCGACCGTTACGACCTCAACCGCAATGAAACGCAGCGCATGCTGCTTCCGCAGGTCGATCGTCTCGAGAGTGAGTTGCCCTCGCGCGTCATCCAGCGGTCCCTCAAATCGATGACGCTCACTGAACTCATCGCCAAGGCAAAGGCGACGAAGGGAAACGACGACTACGTCTACAACCTGGCCCGCGTCGAAATCCAGAAGAAGTTCGCGATCCCGTTCGCCTGTCTCGCATTCGGCGTCCTGGCGCTGCCTCTCGGCATCACCAACCGCCGCGGTGGAAAGAGTTCCGGGTTCTCGGTCAGCATCGGCGTGATCCTCTTCTACTACGTCGCGCTCACGAACGGCGAACAGATGGCCGCCACCGGACGCGTCTCGCCGATGGTCGGCATGTGGACCGCCAACCTGATCCTGCTCGGGATGGGGATCTACCTGCTGATCCGTGCGAACCGTGAGATCGGTTCGCAGAGCGATGGCAACGGATGGTTTCGGCGGCTGTTCGCCAAACGCGGCGCCAGCGAGACCGGGAACCCCGACGACTCCGAGTCGACCTCGATCCTCAGCCGTTTCGACGTCACCTTTCCCAACATCCTCGACCGTTACATTCTGCGCGAGTTCCTCAAGACGCTGGCTCTCGTGATCATCTCTGTCGTGGCGCTCTTCGTGGTCATCGACTACACGGACATCGCCAAGGACGTCCGGACGAACCACATCGCCTTCCATACGGTGTTCGCCTATTACCGCTTCCTCATCTTCCAGATCCTGAACTGGGCGCTGCCGATCACGGTCCTCGT
>JBKJVD010000029.1:0-6979 GCA_046590585.1 Thermoanaerobaculia bacterium
GTTGGCACTTCGTGCGGGTCGGGCACAGGCGCGGCTGGTGCCATCGGTGCCGGCATCGGGGGCGGCGAGAGAGGTGCGGCTGGTGCCGTTCGCAGCTCGCGGAGGTCGCCATCGAGCACCGTCTGATCGAGGTGATCCAGGTTGAGGGCCGCTGCTCCCATCGGTTGCGTTTCATCGAGAGCATCGATCTCGTCCTGCGGAATTACTTCCCTCTCCACCCGCGCGACGATCACCGTAACGTTGTCGGGAGCGCCGCGATCGAGCGTGCGCGTCACGAACTCTTCGGCTGCCCGCTCGATCGGCAACTGTGCGACCTCGCCCAGTTCGGCCAACTTCACCACCCCGTGCAGGCCATCGCTGCAGAGGATGAAGATGTCACCCTCCATCACCTCGAACGGTCCGGTCACATCAATGTCGACTTCCTCGGCAACGCCCATCGATCGCTGCAGCACGTTGCGACGCGGATGCGTCTCCGCCTCGGCCGCGGAGATGAGTCCCTCGCGAACCATCGTCGCAACCAGAGAATGATCCTCCGTGAGTTGCTCGATGGCGCCGGCGCGGACGCGGTAAATTCTCGAATCACCGACATGAGCCAGCCATGCCTGCGCATTCCGGACGGCCAGAACCGACGTCGTCGTACCCATGCCGCGAAGGTCGGCGTTCAATTTTGCTTCGTTGAAGATGGTGGCGTTCGCAGTGCGCAGCGCTTCCAGCAGAATCCCGGGAATGTCGTGCGATGCGCTCTCCAGATACTCGCGCTTGATGGTTTCTCCGGCGAGACGCGATGCCGTCGCTCCACCTCGATGCCCCCCCATTCCGTCGGCCACGATGAGCAGCCTTCCACCGGGAGTCGACGCACGTTCCTCGTCGGGAGACGAGTAGGCGCCGTAGTCCTGGTTTTCGCCACGGACGCGTCCCACGTCCGTGCGAAGTGCGGCCCTGACGACTAGTCGGGTCGAGGGTACGGCTACAGGTAACGCCGGGTGCTGGCTCATTGGTTTGGCGATCGAAGGTGCTGAGTGGCGAATTATACGTGAAGCGTGATTCGCAATGCGTCCGTCGATTCAACGGCACCGCGCTATAATCTGCCGCATCGAATGGTCGATCAGGTTCAACTCCACTACGTTGATCTAGGCGTTCCTCGCGTAATGGACCTCCAGAGCGAGATGTCGGTGGGTCGCACCGAAGGGAATGACCTCATTCTCAATCACCCCTCCGTGTCGCGGAAGCACGCGCGATTCGAGGCCCGGGATGACGGCTTCTGGATCATCGACCTCAAGTCGACCAATGGCCTCAAGCTCAACGGCAATGTAGTTGCCGAAGCGATGGTCTCGGCCGGCGACAAACTGCTGGTCGGGTCGGTGCAGGTCGACGTGAAAGCGATGCCCTCGGTGAACTTCACCGGGGAATCGATGTTCGACAATCCCTCGGGCACCGTCATCCGGCGCATCTCCGACTTCAATTCCGAGTTCGGCCTCGACGTCGCTGAAGTAGCGCGCGCGGCGCAGGCCTCCGCGGCCGACCCGGCGGCGTCAGCACCGGCAGTCACGCGCGAAAAGATCTTCCAGGTCCTGGTCCAGGTGGCGAAGGCACTGCTGCAGACCGAGGATCTTCACGACCTGCTCGACACGGTCATGGACATGATCTTCAAGTACCTGCCTGTCGAGCGCGGACTGATCATCCTCTTCGACGAGGAGGGCAATCCCGTTCCGAAGCTCACCAAGTTCATCGACGGCGCCGAGCAGCAGGACATTCCGATTTCGCGCACGATCCTGAAGATGGTGGCCGAGCAACAGGTGTCGCTGATGACTTCGAACGCGCTGGAAGATGCGCGGCTGCTCGGCGGAAAGTCGATCGCGATCCATGGCATCCGCTCCGCGATGTGCGTTCCGCTCTGGAACCGCCAGCGCGTGATCGGCGCGGTCCAGGTCGATTCCCCGATCCACATCGGACGATTCACCGAAGAGGATCTCGACCTGCTCACGGCCCTCGCCAACTTTGCTGCGGTCGCAGTCGAGCGCGCCCAGCTTTCCGAGAAGATCGAACAGGAGAGAAAGATCCGCTCGAAGATGGAACGGTACCACTCGCCCGCGGTCGTCGATGAGATCGTGAAGGGCGTGATCGCTGCCGACGAACGCGAGATCCGCACGGCCGACCTCTCGATCCTGTTCGCCGACATTTCCGGCTTCACCACCGTCTCCGAAACAAAGGCCCCCGAGGAAGTGGCCGACTTTCTGTCGAACTTCTTCTCATGCGCCGTGGAATCGATCTTCGCTTACGGCGGCACGCTCGACAAATTCATCGGCGATGCGGTCATGGCGTTCTTTGGTGCCCCGATCCCCCAGGACGATCACGCGGATCGCGCCGTGCTGGCGGGGCTGATGATGCAGCGGCTCGTGGCAGCCTGGAATGCCGAACGGGAAGCCGCAGGACTGGAAGTGGTCCGGATCCGCGTCGGCATCAACAGCGGACCCGCAGTCGTCGGCAACGTCGGCACCGAGAAGCGCGTCGACTACACCGTGCTCGGTGCTTCGGTGAACATCGCGTCGCGTCTGGAGAGCGGCGTCGCCAAGCCGGGACAGCTCGTCATCTCGTCGCACACCATGGAGCGGCTCGTCGGCAGCTTCGACATCGAGCCGCTGGGTGAGTTCGCATTGAAGGGACTACAGCAGAAGCTGCCGGTCTTCGCGGTCACGGGCGTGCCGGATGCACCGGTTCCTTCCCCGACAGCGACCCAATCGGGGACGCGCTGATCCCTGACGACCCGACCCGCTTCCTCCAGTAATGACGCGGCAGCACTCCATTTTCCGGATCGTCCTGCAGCCTCTATGCATCGCCGTCGTTCTTGCCGTCGCGGCGCGGACGGCGTTCCACATTTTCACCATCCCCTCCCAGTCGATGATGCCGACGCTCCGCTCCGGGGACGTCGTGCTCGTCACGCGCTACTGGAGGCAGGCGCCGAAGAGTGGCGACGTCGTGGTGTTCCATCATCCGACCATCGACGAACTTCTCATCAAGCGCGTGATCGCAACGCCAGGCGACTACGTGGAGTCGTACCGCGGTCGGGTCCGGATCGGCAGTCACACCCTTGCCGAGGATTACGTCGCCGGCGTGAATACCGGTGGCCCGATCGAGGCGCAACTGGTGCCCGCAGATCGCTACTTCGTCATGGGTGACGATCGTGCGAACTCGGCCGATAGCCGGGTCCTTGGTGCCGTTCCACGCTCGCTGATCGTGGGGCGCGCGCGCCTGGTGCTCTGGTCACTTGCTCCTGCGCCGGCCTCCGGAAGGTTCGATCCATCACGGATCGACCTGCACCGCATCTTCAAATGCATCGACTGACCTGCTACCCTCACCGGCATCAGGGAGGAAGTCATGAGTCGACTTCGTGAACGCGGTGAAGGGCAGCTCGGATGCATCTTCGGTCTTCTTGTGTTCCTGGCGGCGCTGTTCGTCGCCTATAAGATGATCCCGGTCAAGGTTCGCGCGGCGGACCTCCGGCAAACGGTCACGGACGAGGCCAGGTCCGCTGCCGCTCGAACTGATGCGGTGATCCTCAAGAGCATTCTCGACAAGGCCGCCATCAACAACCTCCCTGTGTCGGCGGAGGATGTGGAAATCGTCCGTCCCAAGGAACGCATCATCATCGATGTCAAATACGAAGTTCCAGTCGTGTTTCCCGGATACACGTACAACTGGAAGTTCCACGCTCATGCGGACAACCCGATCTTCTAAAGGACAGCTCAACCCATGGCAATCAACATCAAGGTACGAGACAACGGTCCGCTCATCGTCGAAGGCGAGTTCACTTTGACCGACGCGAGTGGCCAGCCGATCGAGGTCCGCAAGGCTGCTCTCTGCCGCTGCGGCGGATCGACTACGAAGCCATTCTGCGATGGCATGCACTCGAAAATCGGATTCAAGGGCGCGAACGAAGCGGTGGAGAAGTCCGACGAACCCGCTTCGTGATCGAAACGTTTCGAATGCAGAAAAAGGCTGGCTCCCGCCAGCCTTTTTCTTTTGGACCTACCGTACCGTCATCACTTCAGCCAGTGACTTTTTCGCGATGTCGGGAACGCGACAACCCGGCGCGGGAAACCCTGCCGGGATGAGCAGGTAAGGCTTCTCGTTCTTCGGCCGTCCCAGGATCTCCCGCAGAAATCCCATGGGGCTCGGGGTATGCGTCAGCGTGGCCAGTCCCGCGGCGTGGAGGGCGGCGAGCAGAAATCCGCAGGCGATTCCGACTGACTCATTCACGTAGTAGTGCGTGATGTTCGTGCCATCGGCGGCGATTCCATAGTCCTGCTTGAAGACCACGATCAGCACCGGCGCGATCTCGAGGAACGGCTTGCGCCAGTCCGTCTGAAGCGGCGCAAGGGCCCGTAACCAGTCCGCCGGCATGCGGCCGTGATAGTTCGCGTACTCTTCCTTCTCGGCCGCCTCGCGGATCTGCCGCTTCACCGCAGGATCGCGGACCACGACGAAACTCCACGGCTGCAGGTTCGCGCCGGACGGCGCGGAAGCCGCCGCTGCGACGGCCGCTTCGATCACTTCCTGCGGCACCTCGTCCGGAGCGAAATCGCGAACCGTACGCCGGCGGCGCAGGTTCTCCTCGAATGATCGGACGTTGCGGATCATCTGCCCGGCACTCTGCCGCGGCAGCACAAACTCGACAGTCGGGTACGTTTCACTCATAACCAGGGAAAGAATATCGCGGCGCCGAGCCAGAAGCTTGCCACGGAAAAGATGACACACGCCGACAGCCAGAGAAGCGCCGGGCCGGAAAATTCAGGGCGGAGGCGAATCAACAGCAGCACGCTTCTCGCGATGCCGCCTCCTGCACCACAGAGCAGCGCGGCTCCGGTGCCGTAAAGAATCAGTGGATGCACGCGACTCGACAGCGGATAGAAGAGGAGATAGAGCTGCGAGACGACGATCGCGGCGATGGGGATGAGGCTCGTCGTCCGCAAGCGCTGCGCGAGAGTGTCACGCTCGGCCGTTTCGAACAATTACGACGCAGCAACAGCACTTCGGCCGACTCGCGGTTCTTCCCACGCTTCCGCTTCCGGGGAGAAGTACTGCAGCCTGGCCTTCTTGTACTCCCGCGTCGGAAACAGAGCGCGTTTCTCATTGACTCCGGCGTCGATGGCCAGGTCATTGATGATCGACTCGCACTCATCCACCGACCGCCCGTGCACCGTGGTGAAGACGTTGTACGGCCAGTCCGGATAGACGGGGCGGAGGTAACAGTGCGAGACGCCGCGATTCTGCGAGAGTCTGGTCGCAATCTCATCGAGCCGCGCTTCCGGAACAACCCAGACACCCATCGCAGAGGCCATGAATCCAGGCTTCCGCTGCTGAAGGCTGACCGAAAGGCTTCGCATCTGTCCGCGTTGCAGCAGCGTGCGGGCAGCGGTGATGACGGCTTCGCCTCCGATCGTCGACTGCTTGGCCAGAACATCGAAGGGACGAGGCTGCAACGGTAGTTCGCGCTGGAGCAGGCGGACCGCCTCGATCTCGGCGGTGCTCAATGGGTCGCCGCTGGCGGCACTCTCCACCGACTCCCCGGTGATCTCCGTACCGTCTGCACTGCTGCTCTTGAAAAGACGAAGCGTCGGCAGCAACCGGAACGCGTCGAGGCCGGCTTCCGCAGCCAGCGTTTCCACCGTGGTCTCCAGACCGAGCCGCGAGTCCGGCGAGACGGCGATCGAAAACCAGAGATTGAAGTCGTGATTGCGCCGGTAGTTCTGCGTGACGCCGGGATGTGCGCTGATGAAGCCTGCCGCCTCGTCGATCCGCTCTTCAGCGACGCGCGCCGCAACGAGGCAGGAGCGATACCCGAGGGCCCTCGTGTCGAATTGCGCGTTCACCGGCCGGAGCACACCCTCGCGCCGCATCCGCTCGATCCGCTTGATCACTTCCTTCTCGGACATGTCGATCTGCTGACCGATCACTGCGAACGGTGTCGACACCAGAGGAATCTCGCCCTGCAGGACGCCCAGGAGCTCGCGATCGCGTTGTTCCAATTCCTGCATTCTGGATTCCTCGCTTGGGGCGCGTGAGGCGTACGGTTGGTGTGGTCGATTGTATGTGATCGAACGTCGGGAAGACAGACCGAAAACTAGGTTGGCGAAACCGGTGCAGACGATCCCTGCAAAAGCGGAGCACAAATCGTCAGGACCGGCCACTCCGCACGCGCCAGAGGCTCGCTCGAGTGATGTTTCACCAGCTCTTCCGCCCAGATCCGGTGGCGCGCAGCGGCCGATACCGCAGCGGAACGGTCGATTTCGTCGTGCCCTCCTGGAAATGGATGCATCCGCCGCAGCGCCGCCTCGAAGAGTCGCGCCGCACCACTCAGTGTTCCCCTCTGTGCGTGGTGATAGGCGGCTGTCAGCTGGATCAGTCCCTGAAGGAACTGCCTCTCCTCACCCTCCGCTTTCATCCACAGCACTTCCCACGACTCGTGCGCTTCCCAGAAGCGACCGGCATTGAAGTGATCGACTCCTTCGGCGAGCCGCGGGTGCATGTGCCTCCAGCAGTCGGGCGTGGCGGAAGGATCTCTCATCCATCCGCCACGCTGACAGGTCAGTCGTCCGATTTCATGCCGCGACGCAGCGTGTCGCAGATGGCGGTCGTGAAGTCGGCGGTCGTTCCCGTTCCACCGATGTCGCGAGTGCGATGTTCCGGACCTGAAGCCAGCACGCGCTCGATCGCCGTGTCGATCCGCTTCGCAGCATCCATCTCATTGAGGTGATACAGCATCAGCACGGCGCTCTTGAGCAGCGCCAGCGGATTGGCCTTGTTCTGTCCGGCGATATCAGGCGCACTTCCGTGCACGGCCTCGAACACCGCACCTGCTTCGCCGATGTTCGCGCCCGGAACGACTCCCAGTCCTCCGACCAGGCCTGCAGTCAGGTCCGAGACGATGTCCCCGTAAAGGTTCTCCATCAGAAGGATGTCGAACTGGGTCGGATTCATC
>JBKJVD010000164.1:0-15729 GCA_046590585.1 Thermoanaerobaculia bacterium
GAGGGAACCATGTCGGCGATAGGAGGCCCAAAGCGGCCGTCCGGACTCTCGCGAACGGCAACGACCGAAAACGTGGCCTTGCCACCGTCTTTCGGAAAGATCACCTTGGGCTCATCAAAACCTTCGGTGTCGTATAGGACGAGTTTGCCGTACGGGAAGCTGGCGTAGTACGGGAGCGGTAAGCCCAGCGGCCCTCCGCCGAACGAAACGCCCTCCACCATGGCGAAGTAGCGGTTCATCCGGCTCTGGACGCCCGGGAATGCCGGCTCGTTTGTGTACGGCGCGTAAGAGATCACGCGGGCCGATGCACTCATGGCCAGCAGGAACAGCGAAATTGCGACGATCAGAGTGGTTCGTTTCGTCATGACGTAGGGGCTCCCTGACGATGCAACCTATGCTGTATCACCATAAAGTGCAACCTCTGGACTGAACCTATAACGAGGTTGAGTAGGAACGATGACTTCGAATGCTGCCCCGGGACCTCGAGTTACCGCTGACTCAACTTTCCCGACAGACTGATTCGGACTCGAGCGACACCAGGAGACACGGCAGATGGTAGTCAACAGCACGAGCTAGCGAAGAGCAGGCGCTCTCGCGGCTCCCTGATAGCGGGGTCAGGGAGGTGTGACGATGCCTAGTTGTCGCCGACGATCTCGTTCCACGGAAGGCCACGGACGAGGACGACTTTGGCGTCGATGTCTTCCTGAGTGGCCTTGTCTCCGAGGGTGCGCCGAAGGTAGTCCACCTCGGAAGAAACGAGGCGATTGTTCTTCGGGAGCAGCCGCACCGCCGCAACCTGGAGATTGCGCTCGGAGACGCTGACGAGCTTCGACGTACGCTTCACGGTTTCAGTGCGCTTGACCATGTCCATGGTCATCTTAACCGGCGCGGGACCCAGAAGAATCCAGCTTTCCGTAATCTATCGTCGCCGGCCCTCTTCCACGCCGCTCTCATGCTGCCCGCGACGGAAAGGGAACGACTCCTGTTCGAACGATTGCGGACGTCCCGTGCAGTGACAAAGGGCGCATCGGTCGCGTCCGGCATGGGCAGCCCTCGAGTGGGAGCAGATGCGGCAGGATTTCACGATTGATTTCATCACGACTCCTTGTAAGTCAAATTGCGTGCCGGTTTTTTTGGTTCCTCGGAGTTCCTCGGGGTTCCTCGGTTCCTCGGGTGGTTGACGATTGAATTGCCGAGGAACCGACAAGGAGTTTATCGTGAAAGGGCGGTAATAAGGCGTAACACTTGAGCTGAACTCTCGGTCCGCTGTGAAGAATCAAAGTTCCGCCTCGTCGAGGGACTCAAAAAACGGCCTGAAGACTGGCGTTTTTACTTCCGGAAGTGACGATTGCCCGCGACAGGTGTTTGCGGCGAACCGCACGCAGTTCGCAGGGACTCTACGATTCGTAGAGTCCCTGCGTTCCGGCAGTTGCCGATCAACCGGCAGGCGATTCGTGAACCGAGAAGATCAGCGTGGCGTTCGTGCCGCCGAATCCGAACGAGTTGGACATTGCATGCCTGACCTGAACGTGTCGCGCCGTATTCGGCACGTAGTCGAGATCGCATTCCGGATCGGGGTTCTCGTAGTTGATGGTGGGAGGCAGCACGCCCTCGGCAATGGACTTCACGGCGATCGCTGCTTCGAGTCCGCCGGCGGCTCCGAGGAGATGGCCGGTCATCGACTTCGTTGAACTGATGGCTACCTTCCGCGCGTATTCGCCGAACAGCGTCTTGATGGCGACGGTCTCGGTCTTGTCGCCGACCGGAGTGGAGGTGCCGTGTGCGTTGATGTATCCGATGTCGGAGGGCTGCAGCCCGGCATCTTTCAGCGCGCGTGTCATTACCCGGATCATGCCGCTGCCATCCTCGGCCGGAGCGCTGATGTGGTGTGCGTCACTGCTCATCCCGTATCCGGTCAGTTCGCAATAGATGCGGGCTCCGCGACGGATGGCGTGCTCGCGCTCTTCGAGGATGAGGACACCGGCGCCTTCACCCATGACGAAGCCGTCCCGCTGCGCATCCCAGGGACGTGAGGCTCGCTGCGGCTCGTCGTTTCGAGTCGAGAGCGCGCGCATTGCGGCGAAGCCGCCTACCGCCAGGGGGGAAACTACTGCCTCGGTACCGCCGGCGAACATGATGTCCGCCTCATCGCGTTCGATGAGTTTCATGGCATCGCCGATGGCGTGCGCGCCCGCGGCGCAGGCGGTGGCTGGCGCGGAACTCGGTCCGCGAAGACCGAAGCGGATTGAAACCTGACCGGCGGCGAGGTTGATGATGGAACCGACGATGAAGAAGGGGGAGATGCGGCTGGGGCCACGCTTGAGCAGGATCTCGTGCGTTTCCTGGATCAACGGAAAGCCGCCGATTCCCGAGGCGATGATGACGCCGGCGCGATCGTGATCGATCGAGTCGAACGCCAGCTTCGAGTCATCCGCGGCCAGTTGCGAGGCAGCGATGGCGTAGTGGATGAACGTGTCGGACTTCTTGATCTCTTTCTTTTCGATCCAGTCTTCCGGAGCGAAGCCAGGCACTTCACCCGCAATGCGGCAGGCGTAGTCAGTGGCATCGAACTTCGTGATGGGGACGATTCCGGATCGGCCGGCGATGAGACCTTCCCAGGTCACGTCGTTCCCGATGCCGAGGGGAGAGATCATTCCGAGACCGGTGACGACGACTCGCCGCTCTTTCACTCTGACTCCTCCGGTTGGCCGGGTCGATTTGCTCACGCGTGACCGGCCTGAGAAAAATTAGGGCCAGTGCGGCGTCGGATGGGTCACGGAGCGTTGCCGTGATGCGCTGACGGCGCGACTGGCCAGGGGAAAAGCGCAGACCCGGAAGGGGCCTGCGCTTCGATGGACTACTGAGCCTTCGCGCGCTTGTCGATGTATTCGACCGCGTCGCGGACTTTGCGGATCTTTTCAGCGTCTTCGTCGGAGATCTCGACGCCGAACTCTTCTTCGAACGCCATGATCAGCTCGACGGTATCGAGCGAATCAGCACCGAGGTCGTCAACGAAACCTGCTTCGGTCGTGACCTCCTCCGCGTCGACTCCAAGCTGCTCGACGATGATCGCCTTGACCCTTTCCTCAACGGACATCGGTGTCTCCTTCAACAGTTTTCGGCGGTGCTTCGAATTGCAGAAGGCGTTTTAGCACAAATGAGCGGAGAATGCCGAGAGCCTGAAACTGGTCGCCGGATGAAGCGCGATTCATTCATGGTTCAACTCATTCGATGAAAAAGATTTTCACTTACGAAGAGGCTGCCGCGCTGCTTCCCCGCGTGCGCGAGATCACGGCCGCTGCCGTCGGCCGGGTCGAGTTGCTCGAGGATGATGCGTTGGAACAGCATCAATCCGTACTCGACCAGTGGGCCGCGGAGGTCATGGCTCTCGGTGTCGAAGTCAAAGGTGTCTGGCTGGCCGACTTCAACAACGGGTCCGGGTACTACTGCTGGCACCATCCTGAAACCTCCCTGCAGCACTTTCACGGCTACGATGAAGGCTTCGGCGGCCGCGTGAAGCTGAACTGAGCCGGGACGCGGCCGGCACTGGACACTGCATGCTCCGAGCAGTTGGATTCGATCTCTGGGAAACACTCATCACCGATTCCCCGGACCTGACGCGAAGGCAGGAACGCCTTCGTTTCGATCGCATCGCCGCAATCCTGGACGAGCATGGAGCGGACGAGGCCGCGCGGAACGTCGAGCAGGCCTACCGCGCCGTCTGGCATCGCTGCCATGACCTCTACTGGTCGCGGGATCTGGACATCAGTTGCCGCCGGCAGGTGGAACACCTGCTGGAAGGACTCAGCCTCGATCCGCAGGTCATGGACGCGGAGATGGTGGATGCGATCGAGCATGCTTACGCGCGCGCTGCGCTCGACGTGGTTCCGGGCGTCGTCGACGGAGCGGCTGACATGCTGCGGGCGGTCCATGCGCGGGGGCTCAAGGTTGGCCTCATCTCCAACACCGGTCGAACTCCCGGATACGTGCTTCGCGAGGTGCTGGCGCTGACTGGGCTGGCCGCGGAAATCGATTTCATGGTGTTCTCCAACGAGCATGGCGAGTGCAAGCCGCTGCGCTCCATCTTCGAGGAGCTGCGTCGCGGACTGGAGGTGGAGTTCGAGGAGATCGCATTCGTGGGCGACAACCTCCATGCCGATGTCGCCGGCGCGCAGAGCGCCGGCATGCGCGCGGTCCATTTCGATCCGCCGGTGAGAGGAACCGCCGTTGCGCCGGCGCCGCTCGAGCCGCGAGAGGTGATCGCAGACGCCCGCATCACGGCACTTCTCGAGTTGCCGGAGGTTCTCGATTCCTGGATCGAGGCGGGACGCACCCGATGATGCCGTCGGACCGGGAGTTCTTCACGCTGCCGACTCCGTACTTTACGATCGAGGGAAGATCGCGCGCCGGGCACGAAACGTACTTCCGGATCAAGGAACTGGCGCTCGCTCTCGATATCGGCCGCTGTCCCGACCTGCTGCTGTCCGTCCCTCACATTTTCGTATCGCACGCGCACCTGGATCACGCAGCGGGCATCGCGTTCTATTCAGGACAGCGACACCTGCAGGGGCTCGACGGCGGGCGCATTTACGTCCCGGCCGAGGCAGCGGACGACTTCCGAGAGTTGATGAAGATTCACGAGCGGCTCGAAGGAATGCGGCACGAGATGGAGATCGTCGGGATGCGCGAAGGTGATGTGGTGCGTCTCGGCAGGACGCATGAGGTGCGCGCGCACTCTTCGACACACCGCGTGCCGGCCCGATCGTGGGAAGTCATCGAGGTGCGTCATCACCTGAAGCCTGAGTTCATCGGCATGGAAGGATCGAGGATTGCGGAGCTGAGACGGGACGGGGTGGCGATCGACGAGCAGTTCCGGGTGCCGCTCCTGTTCTACACCGGCGATACGGACCGTGGGATTCTCGAAGCGAACCATGCGCTAGCGAACCATGCGTTGTGGCACGCACGCGTGCTGATGATCGAATGCTCGTTCATCGATACCGCGCATCAGGATCGGGCCGTGAAATACCGTCACATTCACCTCGACGACCTGATCGAGTTCGCCGACCGATTCGAGAACGAAATGATCGTGCTGACGCACTTCAGCCGCCGGTATTCGCACGAGGAGATCAAGCGCGGGATTGCGCAGCGATGCCCGCCGGTGCTCCGCGATCGTATCCGCCTCGGGCTGCCGCAGGGGTTCCAGAATCTTTGATGACTCCAGCGCCGCGGCGTCTGCGGGTCAGTGCGGAAGGAACGTGCGAAACTCCTCGATCGTGGTGGTGTCGTGAACGAGGTAACGAGGGAGCCGGAGTAGCGGGGAATCGTGTGTGACCGGCGCTCGGGCGGTGGTCACCGCTGCTTCGTAACCGAAGTGAGTCAGCGCGCCGGCAACCGCGTCATCCTGGTCGCCGAACGGGTAGCAGAAATAGCGGACCGGGCGTCCCGTGGCTTTTTCGATCCGCACACGGCTCTCGCGCAGCTCGTGAATCAGGAACGACTCGTACTCCGGCTGCTGGACCTTGCCGTTGTTCTGCAGAGTGAGGAAGGGGTGAGAGTAGGAGTGACTCTGCACGTCTACTCCAGTCGCTGACATTTCTGAGAGCTGGTCCCAGGTGACGGCGTGCGAACCGCGACCAACGATCTTCGGATAGACGAAGAGGGTCCAGGGAAGCCTGCGCCGCGTCATCTCCGGATAGATGTCACTGAAGGCGCACGCCCATCCGTCGTCCACGGTGATCACGACCGCGCGTGATGGGAGCTTGTCGCAGCGCCCGGCGAGGTAGTCGACGAGATCCTGAAGCGGGATCACGTGATACCCGCCGTTCTGCAACTCGTCGAGTTGCGCCTGGAACTGTGACGGACTGGAAGTGTAGCGTCGCGACTCGGCCGCAGGACTGCCGGTGGCGCTGCGACGGGCCACAGTTTCATGAGAGGGCGCGGCGTCGATCTCGTGATAACCGAGGATCGTGGCGACCGTTGTGGCTGCCGAAACGGGGAGGGTGATTGCGAGCAGGAGGACGATTGCGGGGAGAAAGCGGGTCACACCACCTTCGACTGCAAGGCAAATACCGAGGCTCAGTGCTGCTGGGTGTGCGGCACGCTGGTGCGCAGGTCGTGAGTCGACGCAGCAGTGACCGGGGCCCGCGCCGCAGCAAACGAACGGGCGGGCTGAGGCGTGACTGCAGCGGCAGGTCGCGCGACCGGGATCTCGGTGGGAGGAGGCGCGGGGTCACCCACCCGGAAGACCCAGGTTCCCTCCATCCTCTTGCCGGTGCGGGTGTCGGTTCCCCAGACCACGGCACGATGGACCTTGCCTTTCATCTCCTGCACGGAATCGCGCAGGACGACGGTGATCGATCCTGTCCTGGCGTCGTAGGCGAACGGGAACGAGGCGGAGCCTGCTCCCAGGATTGCCATTCCAACCGAGCGGGGATCGACCGATTCAGGACGTGCGATTCTCGCGGAGACCTGCGACTGTTCACTCGTTGCTGGCTGACCCGGTGCTGGAGTGACTTCTGCCAGCATCATCGGGGACGTCCCCATGTAGCGCCGGAACGTGGCGAAGTCCATCCGGCCATCGATCACATAGCGATTCATCCGCAGCGGATCACTGCCGCGTCTCACCTTGCCGAACTCGCAGGTCAGGGCCGCTTCGTAGCCCGCCTTTCCGGCCGCGGTGACGACTCCCTGATCGTAATCGCCATAGGGATAGGCGAGGAACGACACATTGCGTCCTGTCTCTTTCTCGAGGATCTTCTTGCTCTCGGCGAGTTCCTGCCGCAGCCAGTCGGGATAAAGCGGACCGCGGCCAGCCTGCCTCCGCTTGCTCAGGTAGGGATGCGAGAGCGAGTGGCTCTGGATGTCGACACCGGCGTCTGACATCTCGCGGACCTGCTTCCAGGAGAGCGCGTTCGCGGTGCGGCCGATGATGCGCGGGTAAACGAAGACGGTGAAGGGCCAGCCGCGCTTCTTCATCTCCGGATAGGCTTCGGTGTAGGTGCTGCGCCAGCCATCGTCGATGGTGATGACCACGGAGTTTTCAGGAATCGTCTTGCGCTTGCCGGCGACGTATTGGTAGAGGTGGTCGAGCGAGATGACGTTGTAGCCGGTCAGTTCCAGGTATTCCATCTGCTGACGAAACGTCTCGCGACTGATCTCCATCCGCGGATCCTGTGGAGATTCGACGATGTGGTAGCACAGCACGACGGCACTCGGGCGTCGGTCAACGCTCGGTTTTGAGTCAGCGAGAAGGGGGATCGTGATCAGAAGAACGATCGAGATCGCCAGGTGGGCGCGCACGTTCATGGTGCTCCGGAAACGTTTAGAGAAAGAGATCGACCAGGGATTTCATCTACCGGACTGCAACATGAATGCCTCGATTCCGGCGCGCTGGAGACTTCATTCTATCCCGCCACCCCGTAAAGCGGGGCAACTTCCGCAGGCAAATCTGCGAGGCGGCCGGGAAAGCGAACGATCCCCGACATTGACGCTACCCGGTCACTGCATTAGAGTCTCGCAGTTTCGCGAGGCCGGTTCCACAGTTCCAGGCGCCTTTCGAACCACCTTACCGGAGGCACCTTTTTCCTTATGGACCGTCAGCATCGACACGACCTCAAGCACGACAAATTCATCGACGAGATCGGTGATCTGTCGCAGCGCGCCCGCGCGAACCAGCGGCTGCTCTACACCATCGCCGGTGCCGCGATCGCGATCGCGATCCTCATCTACGGCATCTTCTTCTATCGCAGCACTCAGGAGCGGAAAGCCCAGCAGCAACTCGCTGCGGCCATCCAGACGATCGAGTCGCCCCTGCAGGCCGCCGAAGGTCAGCCTCCCGTCCCGAACGCGAAGTTCAAGACGGAGGCTGAGCGCGCCACCGCTGCGGAGAAGCAGTTCCGCGACGTGATGGCCCAGCACTCAGGCACTGACGCCGCTTCCGTGGCCAGTCTCTACATCGCCCGGATCGACGCTGGAAGCGGGAAGGCCGACGCCGCGCGCGACCTCCTGACCAGATTCATCGGCGACCATCCCGACAGCCTGCTGGTCGGAAGCGCCCGTTTCAGCCTCTACCAGCTCAGGCTGGAGGGAAGCGAGACGCCGAAGGTGATCGCCGAACTCAATGCCGAACTCGCCAAAGACGAACCGGTGCTTCCGGCCGATTCGCTGCTGGCGCTGCTCGGGCACGCCTACGACGTCCAGAATGAATCGGAGAAGGCGCGCGACGCGTATCGCCGCATCATCACCGAGCATCCCGACTCGCCGTTCGTGCTCGAAGCACAGCGCCGGGTCGGCCAGCAGCAGTAAGAATCGTGATCCGAGGCCGCCGCAAGCCGGCGGCCTCGCGGTCCAGCAGGTGCACGTCGCATGGAGATCGTCGGGGTCATCGTGCTCGTTGCGTGGAGCCTGACGTTTGTCGGGACGCTCATCAATCTGGCGGTGTTGCGCCGGCTCCCGGTCTCCGATGCCACGACGGGAAGCCGCGTCTCCATCATCGTTCCGGCCCGGAACGAGGAAGCCTCGATCGAACGGAGCGTTCGCACCTTTCTCTCCCAGACGTACGCGGATCTCGAGGTGATCGTCGTCAACGACCGGTCCGTCGACCGGACCGGACCGATCCTCGACGGGATTGCGGCGGGGGATGCCAGATTGCGGGTCGTTCAAGGGGTTGAACCTTCCGCAGGATGGCTCGGCAAGCCATGGGCGCTCCAGCAGGGCTACGAGAATTCCAGCGGCGATCTGCTGCTGTTTGTCGACGCTGACATCTGCTACGCAGCGGAGGCGGTGGCCTCGATGGTGGCCAGGTTGCGTCGCAGCGGGGCCGGCATGCTGTCGGTCCTCCCGCACTTCGAGATGCGTGGCTTCTGGGAGAACGCGCTCATGCCGCAACTCGCCATGACCGTGCTCTCGTTCCTGCCAGCGTGGATCTCCAACCGATCTCGACGTCCGTGGCTGGGAATCGGCGGCGGTCCGGGAAACCTCGTCAGGCGCGACGCGTACCGGGAGGCTGGTACCCACGTGGCGCTTCAGGGGGCGGTCGTCGATGACGTCGGCCTGGCGCGCATGATGCGGCGCGCCGGATTCCGGACCGAGATTGCGCGCGCCGATCATCTGGTCTCCCTGCGGATGTACCGCGGCCTGACCGAAATCATCGAAGGCTTCACGAAGAACGGCTTCGCCGCGTTCGGGCGGAGCTACGTTGCGATCCTGACTTCAGTGATTCTCACTCCTGTGTTTCATGTACTTCCATACGCGAGGGCTCTGACGGGGGATCCGGTCGCCATTGCCACAGTCGTGCTGATCTCGCTGACTCGCCTGGTCCTGTTCGCATCGCTGCGCTACCGCCTCGACAGCGCCCTTCTGCTCCATCCGGTGATGACCGCGGTATGGGCCTGGATCTTTCTCCGGTCGGCCTGGATCACCGGAATCCGGGGGCAGTTGCACTGGCGAGGGCGCAAGTACGACGCGACGGGAACCCGCTTCGGAGGGGACCGGTAGCGGTTCTTGCATCAGAGTCCTGGAGTGAGGAGAAGTCTATGAGCGAAAAGCCGTTTCTGACCGATGTCGCCGAGTTACGGCGCCGCGCCCGTCAGCACATCGAAGATGGTGCTGTCACCGATGCTTACCGTGGAAACCGGGAAACGATCATCAAGCTGCTGAACGAAGCTCTGGCAACGGAGATCGTCTGCGTGCTGCGGTACAAGCGCCACTACTTCATGGCGCAGGGGATTCACGCCGATCCGATCGCGAAGGAGTTCCTGCAGCACGCGAACGAAGAGCAGGGCCACGCCGATCAGCTCGCCGGACGCATCGTCCAGCTGGGAGGATCGCCGAACTTCAACCCGGAGGGGATGCTGGCCCGCAGTCACTCGGAGTACGTCGAGGGGCAGACGCTGCTCGACATGATCAAGGAAGACCTGGTGGCCGAACGGGTGGCGATCGATTCTTATACGGAGATGATTCACTACGTTTCGGACACCGATATCACCACGCGCCGGATGCTCGAGCAGATCCTGGCGGTCGAAGAGGAGCATGCCGACGACCTGGCCAGTTTCCTCGCCGACCTCGACCAGGACTGGAAGACGCGGGATCGCACCACCGGCTGAGGCGTGGCCGTACAAATCGCAGAAGTTACGCTATCTCAACGATTTGTCAGCAACTGACGAGACGAGCGGGCCGGGCGGAATATGATAGATTCCGCCCGGTTTTACCCCGCACGCCATGTCCCGAGTTGCCGAACGTTACGATGAAATCCTCGACGAGATCGTCAGGCCGTTTGACCTGACCCACGATTTCGGTCGCAAGCGCGCCTACGAAGCTGCGATCGAATACGCTCGCGAAAATCTCGCCTCCGACCCGCACTGCAATGACTTTCTCATCGCTGCCGCGACCCGTCTCGACTTCGCTCCGGTGACGTTCGACACGATCGAGAGCCGCGTGAAACTGCCCAAGAACGCCTGGCTCGACGTCTGGATCTCGGACGAAGATGACGAAGTGGCGCTGACCGGCACGACGGAAGGCCTGCAATACCTGATCGACCTGCTCACGCAGCTCAGGGATTCCGACGATCCCGAGCAGCACATTCATCTCGATCGCGGGTTCACGCCGATGACCGAGAACACGGCGAACCTGGTCCTGTTCAAGGAAGAGGAAACGTGGTTCACCGGCGCCAGCTCCGAAGTGCAGGAGTACCCGCAGCGGGACCTCGAGCCGAAGTCGATCTACGCGATTCAGTTCATCCACTACCCGCCGGACGACCTGCCGATCAGCGCGCACAAGCTCTATCGCGTGTTGAGGGTGGAAAACGCCACGCTGGGTGGAACCGAAAGCATCAAGGAATTCGGGGAAGGAACCGAGGAGCGCTACCACCGCTTCACATTCATCGCCGACAACGACGAGCGCTTCGGATACACGTTCCATCTCGATGATCCGGCCGTGAACTTCTTCACCCATCGCGAGATTCTTTCGCTGGCAATGAAGAGCGTCTAACCGGCAGAGCGTTTGAGGTCCGCGGCCGTCCCGCATGATCGCAATCAGCTCTTTGACGCTTTCGCGAAATCACGATCAACGCGGTTGAGATCCTTCATCGCGCGCCGTGCGCCCTCGCGATGAGGCTGCGACGGCGCACTGTGCCGATTCAGGATGACGTGCCCCGAGCCTCGCTTTGCAGGTTCAATCAGCGCTGCGCGACGACGCTCGCGCAGAAACGGCAACGATTCGCCGCTATCGGAATCGGCGACAGGCATTCCGGGCAGTCACGCATCGACGGCACCTCGGCTTCCGGCGCCCGACGCAGCGCGTTGATGCGTTGCACCACAAGGAAGATCGCGAACGCGACAATGAGAAATGTCACGATCGCGTTCAGGAACAGCCCGTAGTTCAGAGTCGCGGCGCCTGCAGCTTTCGCCTGCTCCAGCGTTGCGTAGTGACCGCCTCTGAGCACGACGAAGTGGTCGCGAAGGTCGTTCCCTCCCGTGAGCACCCCGAGCGGCGGCATGAGGATGTCGTTGACGAACGAATCGACGATTTTTCCAAACGCGGCTCCGATCACCACACCGACGGCGAGATCGAGCACGCTTCCCTTGAGGGCGAATTCCTTGAACTCCTTGATCAGGCTCATGGGTGAATGGTAATCCCGATTCCCGCGCGCGAACGGTTCCTATAAACTCCGCGGCCATGATCCGGCAGATCGCAGTCATCGGTACAGGCACCATGGGGCGGGGCATCGCCTATCTCGGCGCGCTCGCAGGCTTCGACACCGTCATTTACGACGTGAGCAACGAGTCGCTCGCTGCAGCGCGCGTCGCCGTCGACTCGCTTCTCAGGAAGGGCGTCGAAAAGCAGAAACTGACTGCCGAGGAAGCGGTGGCGGCGCTGGCGCGGATTCATCTCGCCAGCGAACTCGAGCCGGCAGTCCATGCCGCGGACCTGATCATCGAAGCCGTTCCGGAAGATCTGGAACTCAAGCAGGATCTCTTTGCACAAGCGGATCTGTACTGCGGCGAGGAAGCGATCCTCGCGTCCAACACTTCCTCGATCTCGATCTCGAAACTGGCGTCGAACGTAGAGCGCCGCGACCGTTTCGTCGGCCTGCATTTCTTCAACCCGCCCCACGCCATGCGGCTGGTCGAGATCGTCCGCGGCGAGCGGACTTCAGACGCGACGGTCGAAGAAGTGAAAGCGGTCGTGGAAGCGATGAAGAAGACGCCGATCATCGTTCGCGATACTCCCGGCTTCGCGACCTCCCGCCTCGGCGTGGCGATCGGACTCGAAGCGATCCGCATGCTGGCCGAGGGCGTGGCCAGTGCCGAGGATATCGATCGGGCCATGGAACTCGGATACAACCATCCGATGGGACCGCTGAGGCTGACCGACCTGGTCGGCCTCGACGTTCGTCTCGGCATTGCGGAGTACCTGGCCTCCACGCTGGGGCCGCGATTTGAACCGCCGCAATTGCTGCGGGACCACGTCGCCCAGGGGAAACTGGGCAGAAAGACCGGTCAGGGCTTTTACACCTGGAGCGACGAGTAGCCAGGGATGCGTCGTAAGGGCTCCCCGTCATCTCTCGAGGCTTACGATGCGTTTGCCTACGCGTACGATCAGGCGCTCGGCAGCCGCTTCTTCGAAGCCATCCGTCCGCGGCTCGGCGCGATCCTCAGCAGGTACCCGACCGACGAGCAGACCCACCTCGACGTGGCGTGCGGCACGGGCAAGATCGTGCAGCACTTCCGCGCCCAGGGCTGGAAGTCGTGGGGCGTCGATGCTTCGCTGGCCATGCTCGAGATCGCGAAGACCCGCACTGACTCACTGATCGCTGGCGACTTCCGCACGCTTCCTCTCCGCACGAAGTTCAGTCGGATCACCTGCCTCTACGACAGCCTCAATCATCTGCGCATGCGCAACGAACTCGTCGCCACGTTCCGATCCGTCGCGGAGCGAATGCACGGGAAGAGCCTCTTCATCTTCGACATGAATCATCCCGACGCCTACGAGACTGTCTGGGCCACGACCGAAC
Source organism: Thermoanaerobaculia bacterium (assembly GCA_046590585.1). Lineage (GTDB taxonomy): Bacteria > Acidobacteriota > Thermoanaerobaculia > Gp7-AA8 > Gp7-AA8 > JBKJVD01. The sequence goes on from JBKJVD010000164.1 coordinate 13,013, forward strand.
CGTACCTGTCGGTGGGCGCGGACTACCGGCTGGAGATGTCGACGACGTTCCGGCCAAAGGACGGGCGTGCGCGCGCGCTGATCACCGGTTGGGCGAATGTGGGTGGACGCCGAGTGGAAATCCGTGAGGTCCGCGAGCAGCGGGCGTGGAACGAGCGCGAGATCTCCGAGTCGCTCTCCGATGCCGGCCTGGTCCCGCTCGAAGTGACGACATTCGATCCTTACGCGGAAGAAGGCGACGAACTGGATCCGGTGAAGATCCTGTTCGTCTGCCAGACGCTGCGCGAGTGAGTGCTGAAGCGGGCACGAAAAAGCCCGCCTGACGGCGGGCTCCTGATTCGTGCTGCTGACGACTATTTTCCGAGAATTGCAGCCTTGAAATCTTCGCCGGGTCCCGGCTTCGGGCCGATCCATGTCGCGAGAATGGCATCGGCGACACTCTTACCTCCGAGCGTCCCCTTCACCTTCCCGTTCACTTCGACCATGGTCCCGGTGCCCGGAACGTAGGTCATGACGATCGCCTGACCTTTCTTCATGTCTTCCATCCACGACTCGAGGGTCTTGAATGCGGTCTTGACGTCGGCTCCTGCACCCGGAACGTTCGCGGTCAGACCTTCTGTCCACGCTTCCGCGATCTTGGCCTTGTCGACGTTGAACACGAAGCTCATCGCCATGCGCCGCGGAGTGTCCGCAGCGAGGATGGCGGCGGGATTGCTCTGCTTCGCGGGCAGATAGAGGGCTCCCGTGTAGACCTTGATGAACAGCTTCTTGCGCATGCCGGCGCCGTTCAGCACGAGATTCTGATTGTTGACCATGACACGGTCGGCGATTTTCACGCCACCGACCTCGACCGCGGACGCGGCGGGAGCAATCATGGCGAGAGAGAGTGCGAGCGCAACACCTGTAGCAATCGACTTCATCGAGTCCTCCACTTTCAGTTTCTGGACGAGTCCGTTCGGACGGGTTAGAGGTGCTGATTGTAGTCGTGCCCGCCGTGAAGTTGTCGTTTGTGGTGAGAACGCAGGTTTCCCGGACGTGATTTCGTCGTGTGCAGGTCGGAAGAACCCGGCACGCTGCCGCGTTAAACTCCGGCCTGATGAATTTACTCGACCGCAAGATCCACATCGGTTCCGTCGTCGTGGATACGCCGCTTTCCCTCGCGCCCATGGCCGAGGTGACCGATACCTACTACCGTTCGCTGATCAAGGAACTGGGTGGGGTGGGCCTCGTCGTGTCCGAGTTCATCTCGTCGGAAGGGCTGACTCGGAAGAACCAGCGCACGCACAAGATGCTGCTTTTTGCGGAGAACGAGCGGCCGGTGGCGATTCAGATTTACGGCGGCGATCCCGATCGCATGGACGATGCCGCTGCGATCGTCGAAGAAGAGGGCGTCGACATCGTCGACATCAACATGGGCTGCCCGGTGAGGAAAATCGTCAACAGCGGAGCCGGGTCGGCGATGCTGAAGGATTTCGACAAGGCTTCGCGAGTGGTCGAAAAGATCATCCGGCGAGTGAAGATTCCGGTCACGGTGAAGGTGCGGAAAGGATGGGAGAGCGATGACGTCCTTCCGCTGCTCCAGCGTTTCGAGCAGATCGGCGTTGCTGCGATTGCCATTCACGGCCGGACGCGCGCTGAGTCGTACACCGGAGCCAGCGACTGGAAGTACATCGCCAGCGTGAAGCACGAACTGAATATCCCGGTCTGGGGCAATGGCGACGTGAAGACTCCGGCCGATGCCATCCGCATGTTCGAAACGACCGGCGTCGATGGCGTGATGATCGGCCGCGCCGCGCTGCATAACCCGTTCATCTTCCGCGACATTCAGGCGTACGCGTCAGGCCAGCCGCTGGTCGGAAACGAAGTGGATCACCGGATCGACGCGATGCAGCGCTATCTCTCGAAGATCGACGCCGCGCCGCAGATCGAGAACTGGAAGCTTCACAAGTCGCGCACGGTGATCGGCTGGTTCTCAAAAGGGATTCCGCACGGGAAGGAGATTCGCAACGGTCTGCAGGGAATCACGTCGGTCGCCGACGTCCAGCAACTGCTCGATGCAGCACGCGGCCGCCTCGCAGATGTCGATCTTTCGACCTTCGTGCCCGAGAGCGAAAATGATTCGTGCGTGACCGCAGATACCAGCGGTTTCTGAGTTCTCTTGTTCGCCGCGCACATCGAATCGATCCTCGACCAGTGGGGCATCCCGCCCGACACGAAAGCCGCGCTCTACGATCTCTATGTGTCGATGGGCGACGAAGTGCTCGAGGTGTTCGCTGAACTGGCGGAAAGTGTCGATCGCACCGACGCCCTGACTCCTCAGCACACCGAGCCGGTGCGGGCTCTCGTCATCGAGCGCTATCTGCGCCGGAACCATCCACTCTGGCTGGAAGGCCGGCCGACACCGAGCCTGTGGCATCCGCGGGTCCTCGAAGGGCGCGCGTCAGGCCTGGCGAATCCAGTGGGCGAAGTCCCGGAGGGACTGCTTACGCTCGTCGGTGAAGGCCAGTCGCTCCCGGACGGCATGGTGATGGTGGGACGGAACGCGCACTACGGCGGACGCCAGGAGACGGTTTCGTTCGATGTCGTCTCACGCTCGCTCAGCGACGCCATTGCCATCGGCACCGCCGCGGGACAGCAGCACACCATTCCCGGTTCGATCGGCGAGACGAGTGGCACGTACGACGCGACGCGCAATGCCGGCCTGATCTGGGAAGTGCA
>JBKJVD010000070.1:0-7411 GCA_046590585.1 Thermoanaerobaculia bacterium
TGCACGAGGTTGTCGATCTTCGTGCCCTCGCCGATCACGGTTTCGCCGAGTGCGGCGCGATCGATCGTCGTGCCCGCACCGACTTCGACGTCGTCTTCGATCCTTACACGCCCGATCTGCGGGATCTTGTGATGGCGTCCGTCCTCCATCGCAAAGCCGTAACCGTCCGATCCGATCACGGCATTGCTATGGATGATGCAGCGCTTCCCGATCTCGGTCTGGTAGTAGAGCGAAGCGTTCGGATAGATGATCGTCTCCGCACCGATCGAGCAGTCCGCCTCGATCGAGACGTTCTGGTAGATCACCGCGTTCTCGCCGATGGTCACGTTCTCGCCGATGGTCACGAACGGCCCGACCACCCCACCCGCCCCGATCGTCGCGGTCGACGCGATCGACGCGAGCGGAGAGATGCCTTCAGGCTTCGGCCGTCCCGCGAACCAGCGAGTCACGACGCGCGCCATCGAAGCGTAAGGATTGTCGACGCGAATGAGCCGCGCCGGATCGCCCTGCACGTCGCGGGATACGAGCACCACGCCGGCCCCCGTCGTCAGGAGCTGCGGCGCGTACTTCGGGTTGGACAGAAAGCTGAGCTGCGACCCGGTCGCTTCGCCGAGCGCAGCGACGCCTGTGACCACGCGGTCGCCCGGACCGGCGTATTCGCCAGCCACGAACTCAACGATCTCACTGATGGGCACTGCGGGCATCGGGATGCGGATTCTAACCCGCCGGTGCGCTCCAAACCCCTCGGAATCAGCGGAATTCAGCGCAGAACCCGAATCCCGGCCCGGAGCGCCCGGCGTGCAGCATCCCCGACAACGAAAAACGCCTCCCGGGAGGGAGGCGTTTCAAGGTGTGCAGAGTTCGGATTCGTTATTTCTTCGGCGCGGCAGCGGCGGCCGGGCTGCTGTCGAAGCGCTTGAGGACCGTGTCGGTGATGTCGACTGCGTCCGAGGCGTAGATCAGGCCTGCTTCGAACTTGTTGAAGATGAGCGCGAAGCCCATCTCTTTTCCGATCTGGTCGATGACCGGCATGATCTTGTTGTTGAGGTCGAGCAGCGACTTGTCGCGCGCTTCCTGCACTTCACGGTCGGCATCCTGCGCGTAGCGCTGCATCACGATGCGCTTCTCGGCGATCTGCTTCTGGATGCCGCTGATCTTGTCGTCGCTCAGCGAAAGCTTCTTGGTGCTGATCTCGGAGTCGAGCTTGCGCAGTTCTTCGTCCATCTGGCGAGCCTTCTCGATCTTCTCTTCCTGCATCTTCTTGAGGCGGTCGTACGCTGCCTTGCCCGCCGAGGAGGCCGAGAGCACTTTCTGCACGTCGATCACTGCGATGCGGGACGGGACGGTGCTCTGTCCGAGCATCGGCACGGCCATGGCTGCCATCGCCACTGTAACCAGGAACTTTTTCATGAGAATCTCCTTATTGAACCGTGACGCGCTCTCGCGCGTACGAATGGTTGAACGTGTCGTGGCCTAGAAGGTGTTTCCGATCGTGAACTGGAAGCTCTCGAACCGGTCGTTCGCCTTCTTCGCCGGATTGATCGCATAGATGAACCGCAGTGGGAACTGGAACACCGGAAGGAAGATGCGTAGCTCCGCCCCTGCGGTGTAACGGAGTTTCGCGAAGTCGAGCGCTTCCTTATATGCGTAGCCCGCTCCCGCGTCTGCAAACAGCACGAGGCGGAGCGGCTCGTTGAGCTTCGTGATGTACTCGAAGTTGTAGGCCTGGTAGCTGTACCCGCCGACCGGGCCGAGAGCGCGTCCCGGAAGAGTTTCTTGTGGGCCGAGCGAGCCGAGACGGAAACCTCGCACGGAGGACTCGCCGCCAACGAGGAAGCGCTCTGATTCCGGCACGCAGAGTTCGCGTCCCGAGTCGACGCGTTCCTGGTAGGTGTACGAGCAGTCTTTCCCGAGAGGGATGACCATGCCGCCCTCAATATTCGCGCTGACCGCCGTGCGCCGCGACAGCTTGACGAAACGCGTAATACCGATCGTCGGCTTGGCGATGTTGACCGTTCCGCCGAGCACACCACCGGAGAATCCGAGGCCGGCGTTGATCCTCATTCCACGGAAGGTGTCGAACGGGTTGTCGCGCGAGTCGTAGCGATACGTCGGAGCGATCGTCGACATCGTGAATCGCGCGTCCGCGATGGTAGACACCGGCACGTTGCCGTTCGGGTCCGGACTCTCCACGAGTTCGTAGTGAGTGCGAGTCTTCTGATAACCGTACACGAGCGAGAAGGAATCGAACCGCCGGATGCGATAGCCGTAGGCAACATTGCCGCCCTGGCTGCGCGTCTGGTAGCCGAACGAGGTCGGGTAGGTCGTCGCCGTGTTGAAAATCGAGACGCCGAAGCTGTTCGGGGTATCGAGGAACCAGGGATACGAATAGGAGAGGCTGAAGTAGTTGACGCGCGCGCCGTTCTGGTAGCTCAGGCCGAAGCTCTCGCCCTCTCCCAGGAAGTTGCGCGTCGAGAACTGCGTCTGCAGGAAGAACCCGCCACCCTCGGTATAACCGCCACCGAACTGGATGTCGTTCTTTCCTTCTTCGAGTCCCTTGACGGTGATGTCGACCGACTTGGACTCCTGATTGACCTTGAAGTCGGGATTCTCGGTGACCTTGAAGTAACCGAGCTGACCGAGCTTGTAGAGGCTGGCCTTGAAGGTCTCCATGTCCATGATCGAGCCTTCATCGAGGAAGATCTCGCGGCGGAGGACCTTGTCCTTGGTCGTCGAGTTTCCTTCGAACTCGAGGCGCCCGAGACGGTACTGATCGCCCTCGAACACCTTCACGTGCACGTCGACAATGTTGCCTTCGCGCTTCACGTACTCCGGATCGACGTACGCGTAGATGTAGCCGCGGGCCCGGTAGGCTTCATCGAACGAATCGAGGCGGCCCTGGATCGGCTTGCGGCGGATCGTCTCGCCGCTCTTGAGCGGCCAGTTGCCGATGACCTGCTCGGAGGTGAAGACCGTGTTGCCTTCGACCGAGACCGCACCGAACTTGTAGATGCCGCCTTCCTTGACCGGGATGACGAGCTTCACACGCGGCTTCTTCGTGTTCCTGCCGACCGTGATGACCTGCGGCTCTCCGAACGAGATGTCCTGGTAGCCGTGGTCCTGATAGAAATTCTTGACGTGCTCGAGATCCTCATCGAGCTTCGATGGAATGTAGAGATTCTTCTTCCGGATCCAGGTGATGAGGTTGTTGCCCTTGACCTGTTTCATCTGGCTGCGCAGGCGTCGATCGGAGAATCGCTGGTTCCCGGTAAAGTCGATCCTGGAAACCTTGGCCTTGATCCCTTCGCTGATGACGAAGACGATCTTCTTCTCGCCCGGCTCCGGCATGTCCTCGAGCCGCGTGTCGACGTTGACTCCCTCGTAGCCGCCTTCGGAGTAAGTCGACTTGATCTTTTCCGCGGCGCGGCGAATGAGCGTCTGCTCGATCGTGTTGCCGACGTGCAGGTCGATCTTCTCCTGTTCGAGCGCCTCGAGGATCTTCGATGTCTGCAGATCCTTGTTTCCGCGGTACTCGACGGAACCGATTCGCGGACGCTCCTTCACCACGGCGCGAACGACGATGCCCGTCGTTCCCGGCTCGGTTTCGATCCGGATGTCGTCGAAAAGGCCGGTCTGCCATAGATTGGAGAAGTTCTTCTGGATCGCTTCGCGGTTGAACGGGTCGCCAGGCACGATGCCCAGGTAGACGCGGATCGTGTCCGAGGCGACCGTCGCGTTTCCGACGACCTCGAACCGTTCGATCGTGGCTCCGTTTCCAGCCGCGGCCGGACTCTTCTGCGCCGGGACCGGCAGAGGAGCCGTGGCTTGGGGCGCGTCGATGATGCGGCCGCTGGATGGAGTGTCCACGATCGCACCGGCGCGAGGCCGCTGCGGCGCGGGTTGTCCCGGGGCCGGCTGAGGGGAGGCGGTTTGTGCCCAGCCGGTTGCACCGGTGAGCAGCACGACGGTCAACGTCGTCAGTATTCGTCGGGTCATGTTGTATTTAACGGCACACCACTGGACTGCAACGTGAGACGCTCGAACCCTCTCCGAGGTCACGCGGAGGTGCGAAACAGCGGGCGAGCGCGGCGCATTCTACGACAAGTTGAGGACTAAGGACTGGGGGCCGGGATGGATGAGTCCGGCCAGTTTGCCGGTTCGTGACGGTTTTCAGTGGGTTCGAGGCCGATCAGGGTGTGAATGGGTCCACCGCAACCGTGCCATCGACGTAACTCGCTCGTATACCCCTTCTCCCGTGGCAACGGGAGAAGGGGTACTTGGATGATTTCCGTCGCCTCAACCTGCGCCGGTATACCCGGGTTTCCTGACCCTGAACGCCAGAAGTTCTGAAGAATTCGGACCTTCTGCGTTCCGAATTCGCTTCTATCCGTAGGTGGCCAAGCCGTTCCCGAACGACCAGTTCTCCTTCGTCACCTCGACGAGCGAGATCAGGACGTCGTCAGGACGGACGTCGACCGCCCGGCTCAAGCGCTTCACGATTCCGGCATACAACGCCTTCTTCACTTCGAGCGTACGACCGGCATTCAAGGTGATCTGGATGATGATCAGGTCGTTGGAGCGCGAAACGCCACCGTAAGAGGGATGAGCGATCAACCGGTCGGCGTCGACTTCATGGATCACCTGGAAGCGGTCGTCGGCGGGGACGGCCGCTTCAGAAACGAGGGCGTCGTGAATCGCCGTCGAGACTTCGCGGATGTACTCGGCGTTCTTTCCCTTGCGGAGGTAGATGTTGACGAAAGGCATGATGTGCCCGCAATTGTACCGCTGGCCAATGCCTTCGTGATCCGCGGGCGTGCTCTCTTACTCGATCGCCTTCAGGAACTCCAGCAACCGCACCCACGCCTGGCCGCGCGCGTTGCGATTTCTCGTCGAACTCGTGGCCCGGGTCGCAGAGTCGATCGGCGCACTGACGATCGCCGAAGCCATCGAAACTGAGGATCAGCGGTCGATCTGCAGGGATCTCGGGTCGAGTACGGACAGGGCTACCTCTTCGCCAGGCCAGGACCCTGGGAAGAGGTCGGAAAGCTCGATTTCAACAAGCCGGCGCCCAACACCAGAACGGGCTTGCCGAAAGAATGACCGTTGGCGGTTCGAGCGCGATTCGCCCACGTCATCCTGAGTCGGCGTAGCTGCAGCAGCGCGAAGCGCGGCCGCAGCGGAGCGCGGCGAAGGATCTCAAGATGCGAGGATCGAACAACGACGGCGCGGGTGGTCCAAAGGAACAGCGCCGTGATTTGAGTTGCTTCGCCGCGCTACGCCGGCTCAGCATGACGGGGTTGGGCGGAGCGGCCCGCGATCAAGGAATCCATGACGCAACGAAGCGGGCGTCGCGGCGCCCGCTTCGTGAATCGCTCGTCTGAGTGCGGCGGTCTAGCTCGTCAGCGCGGCGTCCGCATCGACGTGCGGTACGAGCACGATCTCTCCGCCCTGGATGCCGAAGTCGATCTGCGCCGGAATCTCGTCCTTCCGCCGGATCATGTACTCCGAAAGCTCGTCTTCGATGTAGCGCTGGATGGCGCGACGCAACGGACGCGCGCCGGAGTTGGATTCTTCCTGCGCACGAGCCAGCAGCCAGTCGGCAACCGAGTCGTCAATCGAGACGCGAACGTTCTTCTGTGCGAGCGCCAGGTTGACGTCATCGACCAGCAGATAGCAGATCTTGCGAAGCTCTTCTGTGCCCAGCGGATTGAAGATGATGATGTCGTCGATCCGGTTGATGAATTCTGGTGAGAACTCGCGCTTCAGTTCCGTGTGAATCATCTGCTCGTCGGTCTTCTGGTCCGCGGCCTTGTTCTGCTCGCGGAAGCCGAGTTTGCCCTTGGTCGCCAGGTGACGCGTCCCGAGGTTCGAGGTCATGATGATGAGTGTGTTACGGAAATCGACCTGATTGCCGAGCGAGTCGGTGAGGATGCCGTCCTCCAGAATCTGGAGCAGCAGGTTCGAGATGTCGGGATGGGCCTTCTCGATCTCGTCGAGGAGTACGACCGAATACGGATTGCGGCGGACGCGCTCGGTGAGTTGCCCCCCTTCTTCGTGACCGACGTAACCCGGGGGCGAACCGATCAGCTTCGAGATGGAGTGCTTCTCCATGTATTCAGACATGTCGAAGCGGACCAGGTGCTTCTGCGATCCGAAGAGGAACTCAGCCAGCCGGCGCGCCACTTCGGTCTTCCCGACTCCCGAGGAGCCGAGAAAGATGAACGACCCCATCGGCCGGTTCGGCGAGGCCACGCCCAGGCGGGAACGACGGATGGCGCGGGAGATGGCGCGGATCGCCTTGTCCTGGCCGACGATGCGCTTCATCAGCGTCTCTTCCATGCTGATCAGCTTCGCCGCCTCGTCCGCCTCGATCGAAGTCACGGGGATGTCGGTCCACGACGAGATGATCTCTTCGATGTCCCGCTTGGTGACTTCCATGATGTCCTCGCCGACGATGTCGCGCTCCTGCTTGAGGCGCTCGACTTCGTCCTTGAGTTCGATCTCGCGTTCGCGGAGGAAGACTGCCTTCTCGAAATCCTTGTCCGAGATTGCCTTCTTCATCTCTTTCACGATCGAGCGGATCTCTCCCTCCAGGCGCCGGAGATTCTGCGTATCGGCCACGCGTCGAAGTTTCACCTTCGCGCCGGCTTCATCGAGGATGTCGATGGCCTTGTCCGGAAAAAAACGATCCGTGATGTAGCGGTTCGACTGGTAGACCGCGGCGCGGATGGCCTGATCCGAATACTTGACCTTGTGGAACCCTTCGTAGCGTTCCTTGATCCCCTCGAGGATCTGGAACGTCTCGGCCTCATTCGGCGGGGCGACGTTGATCGCCTGGAAACGGCGAAGGAGCGAACGATCCTTCTCAATGTAGCGCCGGTATTCACGGATCGTGGTGGCGCCGACGCATGAGATCTCGCCGCGGGACAGTGCCGGCTTGAGGATGTTCGCCGCATCGAGTGAACCCTCGGCGGATCCTGCGCCGATCAACGAATGAATCTCGTCGATGAAGATGATGATGTCCTGGTTTTCCTTCAGTTCCTTGATGATGCCCTTGAGCCGCTCCTCGAACTGCCCGCGGTACTTCGTGCCGGCAACGATGAGCGAGAGGTCGAGCGAAAGAATCCGCTTGTTGGCGATGAAGAGCGGGACAGCACCATCGACGATGCGCTGGGCCAGGCCTTCGACGATTGCCGTCTTGCCGACGCCCGGCTCGCCGAGGAGGATGGGATTGTTCTTGGTCCGGCGCGAAAGGATCTGGATGATCCGCTCGACTTCCTTCTCGCGGCCGATGAGCGGATCGAACTGCTGCCCGTGCGCCATTTGCGTGAGGTCACGCGAGTACTCGGCCAGGAATGGCAGTTCCTTCTTCTGCTTGTCAGCTTCGCGTTCCTTGAGGATCGAGATGGTC
>JBKJVD010000009.1:0-6723 GCA_046590585.1 Thermoanaerobaculia bacterium
GCTACAGATTCACGGCCTCGCATCTCGAGTTCCTTCGCCGCGTTCCGCTGGCTTCAGGATGACGTACGAGAGAGCGCTCGCTCAAATCACGTCATGCTGAACCGCGTAGACGGTGAAGCAACTCGAGATGGAGCAATGTGAGTTTGACGGTGAATCCATCCCGGCTACAGATTCACGGCCTCGCATCTCGAGTTCCTTCGCCGCGCTACGCCGGCTTCAGGATGACGTGCGAGAGAGCGCTCGCTCAAAACACCGCGGTCAGACCTCGAACGACTCGAATTTGATGGCGACGCCGTATTGCGCTCCCATCGGGATCACGCGCACGATCCGGCCGGCGCAGCTCGCGCGAAGGGGCGAATGCGCCGCTGCGTCCTCGTTGAACAGCAGGTCGAATGAGAGGGCGTCCGTGGGACTGAGCGCCTGCTGCGTGTAGAAGAACATGCCGCTGGCGCTCAGGTCGTGCGTTCTTCCCTCACCGATCCCGAACAGCACAGGCAGGTCGGTCGGAATGCGTCGTTCGCGCCGTCGTTCACCACTGATCACGAAACCTCCGATGCGGTTCGCCAACCAAGAGACCGCCGGATTACATTAGCCTCCTCCCCGCCAGAATGAAATCCGCCAAAAGGGTGACGATTCGTGGAAACTCCGGAAGACCGACGTGTCAGCGCCGCACGCGGGAGAGCAGGAACGTCTCGAGTCCGACGTCGATCGGCATGCCGCCTGACTTGCGCGCGATTTCGAGATCGGCCAGGTCGGCCAGCGCACGGAACAGCGATGCCTCCGAAACGCCGCGGGCCGCGTCCCACTTCTTGCTCAGTGGGAATGGGTGGGGCCTCTGGCGGACGATGCCGGCCTGCTTGAGATAGTCGCCAAGCTGGTCGGCGATGGTGTCCTTGAATCGGTTGTAATTCATCGGCGCGCGCAGGTCGATCTTGCGCGTGCGGGCAAACGAGCGGATCGCGATCATCTGCCTCACTTCGTCTGCGAGCGGAAAGATGAACCGTCCGTACTGGATCTCGAGCGGCGTTTTTGGATCCTCGCGTTTCGCCTGGCTCACCAGGTCGCGCAGCTTGGTGACCGCATCGAGGTGCTTCCCCTCGGTGAACAGCGACGCCAGCTCGTACCTCGCGCCACCTTCGACGCTGCTGATCTCGCGATCGATCATCTCGGCCGTCACCCGCCCGCCGCTTCCAGCAAGCGTGATCAGGCGTTGGGCTTCCGAAACGACCGAGCGGAGATCCGGGACATCTTTCGAGAATTTGTCGGCGAGCACTCGATCGATCCCGAGCCGGCTGCGAAGGCGCGCCAGTGCCGGGGGGTCAAATTTCACGCCCTCGCCCTCGGCCAGTTCACGAACGGCCGCTTCGAGGTTCGCCAGGAACGACTCGCGTGTTCCGTCCGCAACGACGACCGCTCCTTCGCGATCGATCAGGTCGACTGTAGCGGACTCCTTCGGTACCTCGCCCGTGCGGAGCAGGAGAAAGGCGCCGTGTGCGCCGCCATTGGTGATCGCATCCATGAGGAGCGCGGCATCATCCTCACCACGGCTCGCTTTCTTTCCCGTAGTGCGGCAGAACGCCAGCATCTCCGTGAGCGTCGCATCCGCAGTCGCGCCGATGGCCCGGGCGATCTGCGCGTCCGTCATGTCGAGATCGGCCGCCGCCAGCCCCAGCACGTGCAGCAGCTTCGCCGCCGAGGAGGCACGTTTTCGATCGGTCTTCGAGGAACGCCAGTCTGCGAGCGACTTATCGAGCAGCGAGGAGAGTTCCTTCGCCGACACGAACGCGTTGACCTCGGGGACGATGAGCAGCCGCGCCGTGGCGAACAGCGACATCGTGCGATACGAGTCGATGATCGAGGCGAGTTCGCTCCCCGCTTCGTAGCTCTCGACCGAGATTCCGGCATGCGCCGCGACAATGGCCTCGCGCAACTGCCGGAACGCTTTCTCGGACAGAAAGTCGCTCGAGCCGCCGACGAGGATTACCTTCGGTGTCTTGCGCTGGGCAATGAGTGCGAGAACTTTGTCGAGTGCTTTCGGCATCGTGAACCCAAAAGAAAGGGGAGCGGCGCACCGCTCCCCTTTCCGTGACATCAGAGCAACCTGAGAGAGTTAGTTCAGCATCCCTTTTTCCTGCAGTTCCTGGCAATCGATGCAGTGGGAGGTCCAGGGAATGGCCTCGAGGCGCTTCTCCCCGATCGTGACGCCGCAGTTCGCGCAAACGCCATAGACCCCGTCCTTCATCCGGTCGAGGGCTTCATCGATCTGCATCAGCATGGTCCGCTCGGTATCCGAAAGGGAGAAACTGAGTTCCTTCGAATAGGCGCTCGCCGCTTTGTCGGCGAGATCCTGGATCCCGTCGTCGGCCTGAGAGCTGCCGGCCAGCTTGTCGCGCTTGTAGGATGCCAGGAGTTCGGTCTGCTTCTTCCGAAGTGCGTCCTCGTGCTGCTGGTATGGGTGCGACTTCGTTTTCGCTTTCGCCATTCGAGCGATCTCTCCTTACTTGTGGTACGGGATATTGCGCATCAACGTACATGCCCGGTAGATCTGTTCCAGCAGGACCACCCTGGCGACCTGATGCGGAAGTGTCATGGCGGACAGGCTGAGCAGCTTATCGGCGCGATGTCGCACCGAATCGTCGAATCCGACATCCCCGCCCATGACGAAATTCACGCCATGCGGGCTGTCGATCGTCAGCCGTTCCAGCCACTTTGCAAACTTCAAAGAATCAAGTGCCTGACCACGTTCATCGAGGACCACCGCGATCCCCTTTTCGGGGATCGCGGCCAGCAGGCGTGCGGAATGCGCGCGCATGATAGACACATCGTCTGCGCTTTGTCTACTTCGGTCGGGAGGCAGTTCCGACACCTCGACCGGAAAAAAATGACGGATTCGTTCGAGGTATCTCTCGATGGCCGTTCCGAACTCCCTGTCCGAGTTGGAACCGATCCAGATCAGGCGGAGTTTCACTCCGCTCCCCCTTCGATTCCGTAGCGCCGCCGCTTCTCGAGAAGCGTCTTGCGGTTGATGCCCAGAATGGTCGAGGCGTGAGAAAAATTGTTTCGGGTCATGCGCAGGACGTTGCGGATGTATTCGGCCTCGAGCTGCTCGAGCGTCCAGGCTCCGGCCGCGGCCTGCTGCACGAGGTTCGGCCCACCCCATACCGGCAGCGATGCCGGCGAGATCACCTCGCCCTCTTCGACGAGGGCAGCGCGTTCGACGACGTTTCTCAGCTCCCGGACATTGCCGGGCCAGTGATAGGCAGCCAGCGCCTCGAGGGTGGCCGGAGCGAAGCCGATCGCACCGCGCCGCCGCTGCTGCCTGAGGAATCGTTTCGCCAGGATGAGCACGTCGTCTCCCCTGTCGCGCAGTGGGGGCAGGGCAATGAGAACCACGTTCAACCTGTAGAGGAGGTCGCGACGCAGCAGGCCCGCGCTGGCGAGCTGCTCCGGATGAGCACTGAGCGAGGCCAGCACGCGCGCCTCGAAGCTCAGTTGCTGCTGACCGCCCAGTCGTGCGAATCGCCGCTCCTGGAGGACGCGAAGCAGCTTGGCCTGCAGGGGAAGGGAGAGTGCTGCGACGTCGTCGAAGTACACCGTGCCGCGGCGGGCACTCTCCAGGCGGCCGGTCTTGCGGGAGAGCGCGCCCGTGAAGGTTCCTTTCTCGTAACCGAAGAGTTCACTCTCGAAGAGGTCGGCCGGAATGCTGGCGCAGTCGATGTGTACGAACGGTTCGCTTCGACGCGGACCGGTGGCGTGAATGGCTTCCGCCAGGTAGTCCTTGCCCGTCCCCGACTCTCCGACGATCAGCACGCTGACATCGTGGTCGACGACCTTGGCCGCGGTGGCCAGTACAGGGCGCATGGCAGCGCTGCGCGTCAGGTAGAAGTCGCGCAGCCGCGGTTCATGAGGTTTTCTTGAGGCCATCGGCCAGATGATCGGCTCCGCCCGCGAACTGCCTCGTGACGTTCGGAGCATCGCCCCACAGACGTTCGAGGCCGTAGAAGCGCCGGCAATCCTCGGTGAAGACGTGCACGATGAAGTCGCCGAAGTCGAGCAGTACCCAGCGGCCGGGCGTGGTCCCTTCGATTAGCAGCGGTTTGACCTTGAGATCGTCGCGAAGGCGGTCGACGATGCTGTCGGCGATGGCCACCGTCTGCCTCTCCGACGATGCCGAAGCGAGGATGAAGTAGTCGGCGATCGAGGTCAGCTTCGCCACGGCGAGGACATCGAGATCAAAGGCCTTTTTGTCGAGCGCCGCGGTGACTGCCAGCCCCACGCGACTGTCTATCGAATCGTTCACGATCAAGCCTCTTTGTACAGGTTGTAATGTTGAATGTAGCGCGACACGCGAGGATCAACAAACCCCTCGATCGCGCCGCCCGCACGCACGCGGCTGCGGATGTCGGTCGATGAGACCGCGATGGCTTCGTTGGATGCGAAACAGATTGCGCCGGCGCGTTCCCGCGCAGCAGGATCCATGACACGGTCGCGCAACTCGGCCGGCACACGCTCACCGCGCTCGCCATCCGCGTTTCTGTCGAGCACGGTGAAATTCGCAAGCTCGAGCAGGCGATCGATCGATCGCCATTCCATGAGGCGCGCGAGATTGTCATCCCCGATGATCCAGTCGAACACCGACTCGGAATCATGCGCTCGAAGTGCTTCGAGCGTCTCCACGGTGTAGGAAACCGACTCGCGACGAAGCTCCAGGTCCGAGACGAAAAGCGTCTCATTCCCTTCCGTTGCGAGGATGGCCATCGCGTAGCGATGGAACGGCGAAGCGTGCGCTGAATCTGCCTTGAAGGGTTGCTGCCACGCAGGAACGAAGAGGATCTGATCCCACTCCATCAGGCGTTGAACCGCCAGCACGGGCTCGAGATGGCCGCGATGAAACGGGTCGAACGTACCACCGAGCAGACCGATCTTCATTCGCTGGCGGCTGCTGCGACCGTGTGCTGCGCGCGCCCGCGATTCTCCCGGACGAACCGGGCGAGGATGCGGACCAGGTCGCGTACGCCGTCTCCGACGACCGCTGAGATCTCGTGGTACTCGAATCCATGCTTCGAAGCGTAGGCACGAAGCCGGTCCGAGGCACCTTCCACGGCGGAATCGGTCTTCGATCCACAGAGGATGCGCGGCTTCTTTGCCAGGGTTTCGGAGTAGAGCTCCAGTTCGCGGGCAACGACTTCCGCGTCGACGTCAGGCGTTTCGTGTGTTGACAGGTCAACCAGATGGACCAGCACCGAGCATCGCTCGACATGACGCAGAAACTGGTCACCCAGGCCGTGGCCCTCGTGCGCTCCTTCGATCAGCCCCGGGATATCCGCGACCACGAATGTCTCGTTGTTATCAGCGCTGACCACCCCGAGGTTCGGGACGAGCGTGGTGAACGGATAGTCGGCGATTTTCGGCTTGGCCGCACTGATGACGGAGATCAGCGTCGACTTGCCGGCATTCGGAAGTCCGACGATGCCGACGTCAGCGATGAGCTTGAGTTCGATTTCCAGCTCGCGGAACTCACCTTCGTTCCCCGGCTGCGCGAATCGAGGCGCCTGGCGCGTGGCGGTTGCGAAGTGCTGGTTGCCCCAGCCGCCACGCCCGCCCTTCGCCACGAGCACCGTCTGGCCGTCCTCGAGGAGGTCTGCGATCACCTCTCCGGTCAGCTTGTCCCGCAGGACCGAACCGACCGGCAGTTCGATCGTGATGTCATTCCCATGCGTCCCCGAGCAATTCGAGCCCATCCCGTGTTCTCCACGGCCACCCTTCCATTCGCGCTGGAAGCGAAGATGGTAGAGCGTGTTCATCCGCAGCGTCGCCGCTACGTAGATGGAGCCACCCACGCCGCCGTCGCCGCCGGAAGGGCCACCCTTGGGGACGAACTTCTCCCGCCGGAAAGCAACGCATCCGTTGCCGCCGTCACCGGCCTTGACCGTGATCGTTGCTTGATCGATGAAGTTCATTTCAGTCTGGCTGTTGGCTATTGGGTGTGTTGGCTGTTGGGGTGTATCGAATCTTCTGGTTTCTGGTTTCAGTTCTCGCTACAAATGCAAACGCCGCCCCGACGGAGCGGCGTCGATGAAGCGCCTGATCGGTCGGATTAAGCGGTGGTGGCCACAGCGGTGACGCTGATGAAACGGCCGCGTGCGCCCTTGTCGTGAAACTGAACGACTCCGTCGATCTTCGCGAACAGCGTGTGATCGCGACCAATCCCGACGTTGACGCCCGGGTAGAACCGGGTACCACGCTGCCGGACGAGAATCGATCCACCGGTCACGAACTGACCTGCAAACCGCTTGACGCCGAGCATTTTCGGCTGCGAATCGCGACCGTTGCGCGACGAGCCCTGTCCCTTTTTATGAGCCATTGGTTAGTCTCCGTAATCGCGCTTTACAGCGAGATCGAGTCGATGCGGATCTCAACGATATCCTGACGGTGACCGTTCTTCCGCTTCGTGTGGTTCTTGCGACGCTTCTTCTTGAAGACGATGATCTTCTCGCCGCGCGACTCGCGGAGCACGGTTGCGAGAACCGAGGCACCCTTAACCAAAGGAAGCCCGATCGACGCCTGGTCGCCGCTCACCATCAGCACTTCGCTGAACGTGACCTTGTTGTCCTGCTTCACCGAGGCGAGGACGTCACGCTCTACGCGGATCAAGTCCCCTTCCGCGACGCGGTACTGCTTTCCACCGGATCGAATGATGGCGTACACAACGACCTCCGAGAT
>JBKJVD010000181.1:0-16751 GCA_046590585.1 Thermoanaerobaculia bacterium
GGTGGTTTCCAACAAGATGATGAAGACCGTCGTCGTCGCAGTCGAGAACGTCGTGAAGCACGGGATGTATCAGAAGTACATCAAGCGCACGAGCAAGTTCCTCGCACACAGCGAGAACGACTGCAATGTCGGCGACCGGGTTCTCATCGAGGAAACGCGCCCGCTGTCGAAGCGCAAGCGCTGGAGCGTTCGCAACGTCATCGAGAAGGCGTCGTAACTGTTTTCGTAGTTGCCAGTTGGCGGCGGTCGTTCGCGGCGGCCGGTAACCAGTAATCGGCAACTCAATTGGGGGTCGAACATGATTCAGATGGGAACGGTTCTGCAGGTCGCCGATAACACCGGTGCCAAGAAGATCGCCTGCATCAAAATGAAGGGCGGCTCCACGGCCGGCCAATATGCACGCCTCGGCGACGTGATCACCGCTTCGGTGAAGGAAGCGTCTCCGGACGGAACGGTCAAGAAGGGGGCGGTCGTGAAGGCTGTCGTCGTCCGGACCGTCAAAGAGACCCGTCGCCGTGACGGGTCGTATGTCAAGTTCGACGACAACGCGGCAGTGCTCATCAACGATGCTCGTGAGCCGGTCGGAACCCGCGTGTTCGGACCTGTGGCCCGCGAGCTGCGCGAGCGGAAGTTCATGAAGATCATCTCGCTTGCGCCTGAAGTCATCTAAGCGACTGAGCTGGAAACTATGTACGCAAAAACGACAAAACAGAAAGATCTGCAGCGCGTAAAGCCGCACGTCCGGAAGGGCGACACGGTCGTGGTCCTTTCAGGCCGCGATGCCGGAAAGCAGGGACGGGTCCTTCGCGTGAACGCGACCAGGGGCACGGCCATCGTGGAGCGGGTGAACTTCCTCAAGAAGCACACACGACCCAATCCAGCCAAGAACCAGAAAGGCGGAATTCTCGAGCGTGAGACGCCGATGCCGGTGTCAAAGCTCCAGGTAATCTGCCCGAGCTGCAACCAGGCAGCACGGTTCGGCTCGCACCGTATCGAGGGTGGCTCCGTGCGGTTCTGCCGCAAGTGCAAGGCCGATCTCGGTAAGTAAGACGACAAATGAAGCGAGGGTCTTACGAAGCGGACCCGAAGGAACGAACGCAGATGGCGGCACCAAGACTCAAAGAGATGTACGGCGGCGAAGTCCGCAAGAAGTTGCAGGACGAATTCAAGATCGGAAACGTGATGGCGATTCCGAAGGTCGAGAAGGTCGTCCTCAACATGGGCGTCGGCGAGGCCATTCAGAACATGAAGATCCTCGACACCGCAGTCGAGGAACTCGCCACGATCACCGGCCAGAAGCCGCTGATCACACGCGCGAAGAAATCGATCGCCGCATTCAAGCTCCGCGAGGGTGTTCCCATCGGCGCGATGGTCACGCTGCGTGGACCGAAGATGTGGGAATTTCTAGATCGTCTGATCAACATTGCGCTGCCGCGCGTCCGCGATTTCCGCGGCGTGCCAACGCGTTCGTTCGATGGCCGTGGCAACTACACACTCGGTGTGCGCGACCATCTGATCTTCCCGGAGATCGACCCGGGCAAGGTCGACAAGGCGAAGGGCATGAACATCACTATCGTGACGAACGCGCAGACGGACGACCTGGCTCGGGCCCTTCTGCGCGAGCTCGGCATGCCCTTCATGAAATAAGGGACCGCAGGGATAAGAGGATCGCAATGGCAAAACTCTCAATGATCGTCAAGGCTGAGCGGAAGCCGAAATTTTCCTCACGGAAAAAGAACCGCTGCAAGACCTGCGGCCGTCCGCGTGGATTTCTACGGAAGTTTCGGCTTTGCCGCATCTGCTTCCGGCAGCTGTCGCTCGGGGGCTATGTCCCTGGCGTGACGAAGGCGAGCTGGTAGCTCGTGGCCCGTCTGAACTTACGGAGGAAGAACTAATGTCGATGACAGATCCGATCGCGGACATGCTTACCCGCATCCGCAATGGAATCCAGGCCCGTCATGAACGCGTCGATATCCCGGCTTCGAAGCTGAAGATCGAGATCGCGCGGATCCTGAAGAGCGAAGGATTCATCAGCAACTTCAAGACGGTTGAAGAGCAGGATGCAGTACAAGACCTGCTTCGCGTCTATCTCAAGTACTCGCCGGATGGTGAGCCGGTCATTCACGGCATCGAGCGCGTGTCGCGCCCGGGGCGTCGTGTCTATCGCGGGAAGCAGGAAATCCCCCGCGTACTCGGCGGCCTCGGTCTGGCCATTGTTTCGACGTCGAAGGGCGTGCTGTCGGGCGCTGAAGCCGCTCGCAGCGGCATCGGCGGCGAAGTGCTCTGCCAGGTCTGGTAAGGAGAGCTCCATGTCGCGCATTGGTAAGAAAGAGATTGAGCTGCCGAAAGGCGTCGAGATCAAACAGAACGGAGACGTCGTCACGGTGAAGGGACCGAAGGGGTCGTTGCAGACCTCGCTCATCCACGGCATCGGGATGAAGGTCGAAGACAACGTGGTGAAGTTCACCCGGCCGAACGAAGAGGGCAAGACCCGCGCGTTCCACGGGCTGATGCGCGCCCTCGTCGCGAACAACGTCAAGGGTGTCAGCGAAGGCTTCAAGCGCGAACTCGACATCATCGGCGTCGGGTATCGCGCCGAGGTGAAGGGTCGCGAGGTCGTGTTCGCCCTCGGCTACTCGCATCCGGTTCGTTTCGCGATTCCGGAAGGAATTGAAATCACCGTCGAGCCCAAGACCGGTCACGTCACGATCACGGGAGTCGACAAGCAGAAGGTCGGACAGACCGCTGCCGAGATTCGTTCGCTTCGTGAGCCGGACCCCTACAAGGGCAAGGGCATCAAATACTCCGACGAAGTCATTCGCCGGAAGGCCGGTAAGGCCGCAGGCAAGTAAACAGAGCGTCCTCGCGTCGCCGTGCGGCTCTGCCGCTCAGCGAGACCTTGACGCAACGAAATTGAGTGCCGGGTACAAGAGCCTCGGTACGGGGAACTGAAAATGGATCGCGCGAAACAGAGAGTGGAATCAAGAGGCCGGATCCGCGAACGGATTCGGCGCAAGGTGACCGGTTCGGAGCAGCGTCCGCGCCTCGCCGTGTTCAAGAGCCTCAAGCACATTTACGTTCAGGTCATCGACGATTCCACGGGCAGGACAATCGTTTCGGCGTCTACGCTCGAGACCGATGTCGCAAAGGGATCGAACGCCACCTCAGCGAAAGCTGTTGGCAGCCTGGTCGCGAAGAAGGCCAAGGACAAGGGTGTCACCAGCGTCGTGTTCGACCGCGGTGGCTACCTGTATCACGGCATCATCAAAGCGCTTGCCGATGCCGCGCGCGAGAACGGTTTGAAGTTTTAACGGCGAACGTCGACCATCGCCCCCCGCTGCCCAGCAGCGGTTCGCGGTCGGTGGACGACGGCCAACGGAGGAGACAACGTGCAGCGTGCAGGACAGGGCTCACCGCGCGGCGATCGCCGCGATGACAGATCAGATCCAGGGATGATCGACAAGGTCGTCCACATTAACCGCGTGACGAAGGTCGTCAAGGGCGGCAAGAACTTCAGCTTCAGTGCACTCGTCGTGGTGGGTGACGGCAAAGGACGAGTCGGATTCGGTTCCGGCAAGGCCAAGGAAGTGCCGGCTGCCATCAAGAAGGGGATCGAGATCGCCAAGAAGAACATGGTGACGGTCGCCCTGAGCGGCACGACCATCCCTCATGCTGCGCTCGGTCACTACGGCGCGGGCAGAGTTCTGCTCAAGCCGGCCTCGGACGGTACCGGGGTCATTGCAGGCGGACCGGTGCGCGCCATTCTCGAATCGGCCGGAATCCAGAACATCCTGACCAAGTCGCTCGGCACTGCCAATCCGCACAACGTGGTGAAAGCTACGTTCGAGGCGCTCAAGCAGCTGCGGACCGAGGAGCAGTATCGGAATCTTCGCGGCAGCAACGAGACCCCCGCAGAGGTCGAAGCATGAGTGCGGCCAAGGCAAGCAGCGGCAAGATGCTCCGCCTCAAGCAGGTGCGGAGCGGAATCGGTTGCCCGCGTGAGATGCGCGAAACCCTCAAGGCTCTCGGTCTCGGAAAGATGCACCGGGTCGCTGAGCGGATCGACAGCAAGGAAATCCGCGGGATGATCGCCAAGATCCCGCACCTGGTCGAAGTCGTCGAGTAAGAAAATGAAATGAGGACGGGCGATGAACGCGGCCGGGCCGATCGACGTAGTAGCGATCGGCAGGACCAGCAGGCATCCCTCGCCTTTTCGAGGTAATGACATGGAACTCAATAATCTAAAACCGAAAAGAGGCTCGCGTCACGCTAAGAAGCGCGTTGGCCGCGGACCCGGATCGGGTCATGGAAAGACCTCTGGTCGCGGTGAAAAGGGCCAGAAGTCCCGCTCGGGCTACAAGAGCAAGCGCGGCTTCGAAGGCGGCCAGATGCCGTTGCACCGGCGTCTGCCGAAGCGCGGCTTCACCAACATCTTCAAGAAGGATCACGCGGTCGTGAACGTGGTCGACCTGGAGCGTTTTGACAACGGAGCGAGTGTCGACGAGGCAGCGCTCCGGTCGGCTGGCCTGATCAAGGGCCAGAACGACGGAATCAAGATCCTCGGCGACGGCGAACTCACGAAGAAGCTGACGGTGCACGCTGCGAAGTTCTCGGCAGCTGCGCGCCGCCAGATTGAAGCGGCGGGCGGTTCCTGCCAGGAGATCAAGTAACTTGAACCTCCTCGAGACTCTACGCAACATCTGGTCGATCGAAGACCTGCGCCGGCGTGTGATGTTCACGTTCGCGCTGCTTGCCGTGTACCGTCTCGGATCGCATATCCCGACCCCGGGCGTCGATCCGGTTGCGCTCTCTGAGTTCTTCAAGGCGATGAGCGGCGGTGTTTTCGGGTTTCTCGATCTCTTCTCCGGCGGCGCACTCCGGCGTCTTTCGGTGTTCGCACTCGGAATCATGCCTTACATTTCCGCGTCGATCATTCTTCAGCTCCTGACGGTCGTCTGGCCTTACCTCGAGAAGCTTTCGAAGGAAGGGGAGATGGGCCGGCGCAAGATCAACCAGTACACCCGCTACGGCACGGTCGTCCTCTCGGTCGTCCAGTCCCTCGGCGTCGCGTTCTGGCTGAAAACACAGAGCGCCCCGGGTGGTGCTCCCCTCGTTCCGACTCATGTCCAGGACTCCCTGTGGGGTCTCGGCTTTCCTCTGATGACCGTGCTCACGCTCACCACGGGAACCGCGTTCATCATGTGGCTCGGCGAGCAGATTTCCGAGCGCGGCATCGGCAACGGGATCTCGCTGATCATCTTCGCCGGCATCGTGGTCGGGCTGCCGCACGCTGTGATGGGTACGGTCGGCGATATCCGCACGGGTGAGCGCAACATCTTCGCGATGCTGTTTCTCATCGCGTTCATGATCGCTGTCGTGGCCTTCGTCGTCTTCATGGAGCGGGCGCAGCGCCGAATTCCGGTTCAGTATGCGAAGCGCGTTGTGGGCCGCAAGGTCTACGGCGGAGCGAATACATATCTTCCCCTGCGTGTGAATACGGCCGGCGTCATCCCGGTCATCTTCGCGTCCTCGATCCTGGTCATCCCGCAGACCATCGCGAGCATGATCCAGGCTCCGTGGGCCAAAGCGATCGGGCGTCAGCTCAGCATGGGTGAGCCGCTCTACTACCTCCTGCAGGTAGCGGGCATCATCTTCTTCGGCTACTTCTACACATCGATCGTCTTCAATCCGGTCGACACCGCGGACAACATGCGGAAGTACGGCGGCTTCATTCCGGGCATCCGCCCGGGTAAGCGCACCTCGGATTACATCGACCGCGTACTCACGCGCATCACATTCGTGGGATCGCTGTATCTGGCGGCCGTCTGTATCCTTCCTGAGTTCCTGATCTCGGGCGTCCACGTTGCCCAGCTGCCTTTCGGCATCGGCGCAACCCTCGACCGGGTCCTCCCGTTCTGGTTCACAGAGGGGATGGGGCTCAGCTTCTACTTCGGCGGCACGTCGCTGCTGATCGTGGTTGGTGTGGCGATGGACACGATCAACCAGATCGAGTCGCAGCTCGTCATGCGCCACTATGACGGATTCATGAAGAAGGGTCGCATCCGCGGCCGTCGCGGCTGAGGAAACCACGAGTGCAGATCATATTCATCGGGCCACCGGGAAGCGGCAAGGGAACGCAGGCCAAACGCCTTGCGGACCGATTCGCGATCCCGCACATCTCGACGGGAGACATGCTGCGCGAGGCGGTTGCGGAGAGCACTGAGCTTGGGAAAGAAGCGGCTCCGATCATGGCCGCGGGCGGGCTGGTTTCCGACGAGTTGATGGTCGGCATCATTCGCGACCGGCTGTCGAAGGACGACGCCCGCAAGGGCTTCATCCTGGACGGGTTTCCCCGTACGGTAGTGCAGGCTGAAAAGCTCGATTCGATCCTCGGGAATGGTTCTGCACCGCTCGCGGTTGTCCAACTGCTTGTCCCTGATGAAGCAATCGTCAGGAGAATCGCGCTCCGCCGGTCCTGTGGACAGTGCGGGGCGGTTTATCATCTGGAAAATAACCCTCCCGCGGTCGAAGGAATTTGCGACCGCTGCGGGGCGGAACTCGTGGCACGGGCTGACGATAATGAATCGGCCGTGCGCAAGCGCCTGGAAGCGTTTCACCGGCAGACGCTCCCGGTCGCTGCGTATTACAAAGAGAAGGGTTTTTTGCGGGAGGTCGACGGCGTTGGCGCCGTCGATCAGGTCTTTGAACGGATTGAGAAGTCTCTGTCATAAATGAAAGGTCCTGTACTCAAGAGCCGCGATGAGATCGCGGTCATGGACCGGGTCAATCGTATCGTCCTCGAGATCCTTGAGATCATGAGGGGAATGGTGAAGCCTGGGGTCACGACTGCGCAGCTCAACGCCGTAGCGGAAGAGGAACTCTCCCGGCGCGGCGCGAAATCGCCGTTCAAGGGGTACGCTCCGCTCGGGTTGCCGCCCTATCCGGCGGTGGTCTGCGCATCGCTCAACGACGTCATCGTTCACGGCATCCCGAACCGCACGAAGCTTCAGGATGGCGACATCCTGGGTCTGGACTTCGGGGCGATCGCGGAAGGTTTCGTGGGCGACGGTGCCGTGACGATTGCGGTGGGCGAGGTGGATGGTCGCGCTGAGGAACTGGTCAGGACGACGAAGGAATGCCTCGATTTCGCGATCGAGGAAATGCGTCCAGGACGGCATCTCGGCGACATCGGCGCAGCGGTTCAGGAACTTGCGGAATCTCGCGGGTTTCATGTGATTCGCAACTTCGTGGGCCACGGAATCGGCCGGAAGATGCACGAGGAGCCGCAGGTCTACAACTATGGCAGGCGCGGTCGTGGCCTGGAATTGCAGGAAGGGATGGTCTTCGCCATCGAGCCGATGCTGTGCGAGATCGGACCGAAGCTTCAAGCTCGCATCGAGCGCGCCGGGAACAGTGGCGCGATGCAGGACGTAAAGACGGACAGTGACGGATGGACTGCCCGAACGCTGGACGGCACGCTGGCCGCGCATTTCGAACACTCGATTGCGGTCACCAAAGAAGGTCCGTGGGTGCTGGGCAGGTGAACCGAGTCCTGGGGTCTGATGACTGAGCAATCAGTCCTCAGTCCTCAGTCCTCGGTCTGAATGGTTGAAGGATCGGGAGAAGAATGTCGACGAAGGAAGAAGCGATTGAAGTCACTGGGACGGTCCTCGAGACTCTGCCCAATGCAATGTTCCAGGTCGAGCTGGAGAATAAGCACAAGGTGCTTGCACACATCTCCGGTAAGATGCGGAAACACTTCATTCGCATCCTTCCTGGCGACAAGGTCCTCGTAGAACTCTCGCCGTACGATCTGACGCGTGGGCGAATCACCTATCGCTACAAGTGAGTGGGTCATCATGAAAGTGCGTTCTTCAGTAAAGAGAATCTGCAGCAAGTGTAAGGTCGTCCGTCGCCAGGGCGTGATTCGGATCATCTGCGAGATTCCGAAACACAAGCAGCGTCAGGGATAAAACGCTGTCAGCGCTCAGCTCTGAGCTTTCCCGGATCTCCCGGAAGAGCTGAGAGCGGAGAGATCTGAGAGTTAGTGTTCATAGCCAGGAGCTAGATTCGAGATGGCACGTATTGCGGGTGTTGATCTTCCTTTGAACAAGCGGGTCGAAATCGGCCTGACTTATATTTTCGGTATCGGGCGCACGCGCTCGAACACCATCCTCGATCAGGCAGGCGTCGATAAGCAGACGCGTATCAAAGATCTCACCGAAGACGACGTGCGGAAGATCCGCCAGATCATCACCGATGAGGGGAAGGTCGAAGGCGATCTTCGCAAGGATGTCGGACTCGACATCAAGCGACTCATGGAGATCAACTGCTATCGCGGCATGCGGCATCGTCGCGGGCTTCCGGTCCGGGGACAGCGCACGCACACCAATGCACGTACACGCAAAGGTCCGCGTAAGGGCGCAGTCGCCGGCAAGAAGAAGGCCACGAAGAAGTAACGACGAACGAGCTGTCAGCTCTCTCGTCCACGACCTCGCCGTGTAAGCGGGTCCGGGTGATCGGGGAGCGTGGGAGCGAACATCTAGGAGCTTTTCCAGAATGGCAACAACACGTGGAGCAAAAGCGGGTGCGCGCCGCGCCGGAACCAAGAAGCGCGAGAAAAAGAACATTCCGCACGGCACAGCGTCGATCGCGGCAACGTTCAACAACACCATCGTTTCGATCACTGATCCGATGGGCAACGTCCTGGCCTGGTCCAGTGCGGGACGCATCGGATTCAAGGGATCCCGCAAGGGAACCCCGTTCGCTGCGCAGGTCGCTGCACAGAATGCAGCCGGTTTTGCTCAGGAGCATGGCGTTCGCTCCGTCGACGTGAAGGTGAAGGGTCCCGGAGCAGGGCGCGAGTCAGCAATTCGCGCTCTTGCCGCCAGCGGACTCGACATCAAGTCGATCAAGGACGTCACCCCGATCCCGCACAACGGTTGCCGTCCGCCGAAGCGTCGTCGGGTCTGACCTCAGTTCCCTTCTGGCTGGAGGCCACACGGCGCTCCCATGGGGACGCCTTGCGGCCTCGAGCCCATGCTGTTTTCCCTTGAATGTTTCTATCGATGCGTGTGGCATTGATGCAGTCCGTACGGCGAGCAGCGGCCGCCGTACACGCAACGCTCCATTGTGGAGCGGGTGCGAACAACAGGAGGCACAGTGGCTCGTTATACCGATCCCGTCTGCAGGCTCTGCCGGCGCGAAGGAATGAAGCTTTTTCTGAAGGGTGATCGCTGTTTCAAGGACAAGTGCGCGATCGAACGGCGTGCTTATGCGCCGGGGCAGCACGGTCGTCGCCGTTCCAAGGTTCTGGGATATGGCGTTCAGCTTCGTGAGAAGCAGAAGGTCAAGCGCATCTACGGGATTCTCGAGCGCCAGTTCCGCCTTTATTTCCAGCGCGCGGAGCGCAAAACCGGCATCACCGGCGAAAACCTCCTGCGTCAGCTCGAGTTGCGCCTCGACAACTCAGTCTATTCACTCGGCTTCGCTTCGTCTCGCGCCCAGGCTCGCCAGCTGGTCCGTCACGGACATATCGAAGTGAACGGCAAGAAGATCAACATTCCGTCGTATCAGGTCCGTAAGGGCGACGGGATCCAGGTTCGCGAGAAGAGCCGCAAGAACAACCAGATCGTGCAGGCCGTGGAAACTGCCAGCGGTCGTGGTGTTCCATCGTGGCTCGCGCTCAATGCCGAGCAGTTCCAGGGGACGGTTTCCGACCTGCCGAAGCGCGAGGACATCCGTCTTCCGATTCAGGAACAGCTCATCGTCGAACTCTACTCGAAGTAAACGATTGGCCGCGGGACGTCGTGTCTGGCCGCTTCATGATGAAGCGCCAGTCGCCATGGTCCGCGGCTCGCGAGGAGGCCGCTGAATGATGTGGTCAGATTTTCAGAAACCGAAAAAGCTCGATTACGATCCGGAGACCCTGACCCCGACCTATGGCCGGTTCATCGCTCAGCCATTCGAGCGGGGGTTTGGGACTACGATCGGGAACGCGCTCAGGCGCGTACTGTTGTCGTCAATTGAGGGCGCCGCGATCACTGCAGTTCGTGTCGAAGGCGTGCTTCACGAGTTTTCATCCCTGACGGGTGTGGTCGAGGACATGACGGACGTCGTCCTCAATCTCAAGCAGGTTCCGTTCAGGCTCCACGGCAATGGTCCGAAGACGCTTTACCTCGAGAAGTCGGGTCCCGGTGTAGTCACGGCCGCTGACTTCGAAGGCGACGCTGACGTCGAGATCCTCGATCCGACGGCGCACATTGCCACCCTCTCGAAGGAAGGTTCGCTCAAGCTCGAAGCGCGGCTCAAGAAGGGTCGCGGGTACGTGGTTGCAGACCGCAACGCGGACACGGATCTGCCGCTCGGATACATTCCCATCGATTCGATCCACTCGCCCGTTCGCCGCGTGAACTATCACGTGGAAGGCGCCCGCGTTGGACAGATCACCGACTACGACAAACTCGTGCTCGAGATCTGGTCGAACGGCGCCGTCTCGCCGCAGGAAGCGATCAGCCTGGCTGCTGAACTTCTCGGCGATCACCTCCGCATCTTCAGCGCATTCGAAACCCGCGCAGAAGAGCAGGAAGAGATAGTGATGCCCGAGGTCGATCCGCGCCTGGCCGAGATGCTGGCCAAGCCGATCGAAGAGCTCGATCTCTCTGTTCGCTCGGCGAACTGTCTCAAGAACGCGAACATCCGCACGCTGGGCGATCTGGTGCAGCGCACGGAGCGCGAGATGCTCTCCACGAAGAACTTCGGCCGCAAATCGCTCGACGAGATCAAGGACGTACTCCAGACTCTCGGCTTGTCGTTCGGCATGACGAAGCTCCCGGCGCGCGGCGTCGAACTACGCGACTGACGCGGATTGCCGCGGCATAACCGAAAGAGGTCAGTTCAATGAGACACGGAATGGTCAATCGCAAGCTGGGTCGTACGAGCGCACATCGCAAGGCGATGTTCCGCAACCAGCTGGCGTCGCTCATCGAAAGAGAACGCATCATCACCACGCTGCCGAAGGCAAAAGAGCTTCGGCCGCTGATCGAAAAACTCGTCACGCTCGGCAAGACGGACAGCGTTCACTCGCGCCGTCAGGCTGCCCGCGTGGTCCCCGAGGACTCGATCGTCCAGAAGCTGTTTGGTCCCATCGCTGCGCGCTTCGCCGACCGTCAGGGTGGCTACACCCGGATCGTGAAGCTGGGCGCACGTCGTGGCGACGCAACGGAGATGGCGATCCTCGAGTTCGTCGGTTACGAACTTGCCAGCGCCGAGGCGGCTACTCCCGCTCCGGCCGTCAAGGCCGAACCGAAGAAGAAGGCGCCTGCAAAGAAAGCCGACGCCGGTGACGAGGCCCCAAAGAAGCGCGCCCCGAAGAAGGCGGCCGATGCTGGCGCCAAGAAAGCGACTAAAGGTGCCACCAAAGGCGCAGCCAAGCCGAAGCCCTCCACCAAGAAGAGCGACGAAGCCTAGGGCTCATCACAATCTGTTTTCAAAGGCCCGCCTTTTCCGGCGGGCCTTTTTTTGTCAAGGCAACGGCACTCGCCGCGATGCCACCATAATGTCGCCATCCTGGAATGGAACTGCGGCGTCCAACTGCCGCGCCTTCATCAGATTGCCTGCTCCTGCCGGAAGCCCGTACGAGACGTCGTAAGCCCACGCTTCGTCGATGGCGCCGGAGGTCTCCACGTCAATGGTCGCCCCGCGGCCGTACACGCTCACCCTCTTCCATGGGTCGTCGTTCATTCGTGCGATGGGCGCCTGCGCCTGATTGACGGCAATCGAACGAACGATTGCTGTGGTTCGAAACGCGATGATGACTCGCGCGGCGATCCGTTCGGATTGGATCCTGAAGCGGGTGTGCACCGTGCCGCCCGCTCTTTCGGTGGTCGCCGCAATGGCTGGAGGTGCGATCGAAAACTCGGTCGCATCTGCCGCGAAACCGCGCGCAGCGGGCGCCCAGGGAAGCATCGTTCGCAGCCGGCTGTCGAAGCTGCCTGCCACCTTGAGATGGGCCGGAGTGGAGGTGGCGAACCATCGCGCCGCCTGCCCTTGTTCGCAATACAGGATCAGGTTTGCCGTCCGCGGGTGTTCCGGGGTAGCGGGAGGAAGCGTCGATGACAGGAGCGCAAGCACGAACGCTGCTGCGATTCCGGCACTCGCAGGCCGGAGCGCCACATCCGCGATGAGAGGCGCGACGGTCATGGCGACGAAGGTCAGGATGAGGGCGATCGCAGTGAGGGCGGGGGCGGCGAGCGCCTCGTAGAGGACGCAGGCGAACGGCAACCAGAGTGCACAGGTGGTCGCCAGAGCCAGCAGCGACAGAACGCCTGAGCCGCGCTCGTGCCGCGTTGCAATCGCTGCTGCCATGAGCAGGAGCAGCCCTGGAACGATCAGGAGGTACGAGCCACCAGTCAGAGTGAAGGCACTCAGGACACCGAGCCCATTCCACCACAGCACCACGCTGGTGAGCAGTCCGGCCGGAGAGGCGCGCCGCAGCGCGCGGGATGCGAACACGATTGCCGTGCCCGCGCCAGCCAGCCACATCGCCGCCAGAAGCGGGCCTGGTGTGGCGAGCCACTTCGTGTCGCCGCTCCTGAGTGTGCCGAACGCCGTCAGCAGGAGTCCGAGGAATGTCACTGTGACGATGAGGACCGGAACATAGAACAGGGCGTACCCGATCTCTTTCCGGCGCAGGAACGCGAGAACTCCTGAACCGATCAGCAGGGCGATCGCGATCGGAAGAGAGAACGCCGCAGGCCACCAGAATGTAGTCAGGGATAGGACATCGAAGTAGACGGCGTCATCGGACCGCGCCTCCATCTTCTTGCGCGCAAGTTCGCGAACGAGAGCGAGGACGTTGTCGCCATGATGCTGGAGCGTGCGCCGGTCGATCCTACCGATGGTGTCGAGGGGTGTGTGGTACGCCCAGGGATTGCGAATCGCCCCGAAGTTGAACCCGTCGACCCCTGCGTCCTTGAAGACGGTCAGGTCGGTGTCGTTAGGCAGCAGTTCGTAAATGTTGACGAACAGGGACGTCGATACTGGACGTGATACGGAGCGGCTGAAGGTGCGGATCAGTTCACTGTTTCGCCGGCTCGTCTCGAACATGAAGCTGGGGCCGGATGTGCCACGCGCTTCGATGTTGACGACGACGTCCGCGAGGGACTGCAGCCCGCGATCGGATACGGACACCCTGGCGCCGACGAGTCCCAGTTCCTCTCCATCCGTAATCAGGAACCTCACCGGGCGCGCTGGAGACTCCGATTGCAAAGCGCGGGCGATCTCGAGAATCACGGCAACGCCGCTCCCGTCATCTGAGGCGCCAGGCCCGGCTGGAACGCTGTCGTAATGCGCTGTCAGGAGGACACCGGGACCGCGTCCCCGATCGGAGGGCCGCTGGGCAATGACATTTGTGATTTCGGAACATGTCACCGCGGCCGTGCATGTGAATCGACCCTGCGTAGTCACCGAATAGCCGAGGGACTCGAGGCGCGCCACGAGGCGGGCCCGGGCTGCTTCGTGCCCGGCTGTGCCGACCGCCCGGGAGACGTCGGCCTTCATGAAGTGCGTCAGTTCCGAGATCGCTCGCGCGGAGGAGAAGCGGGAGGGATTCGCATCTGCCGGAAGTGGCGCTGGTCCGCGCAGCGTGATCGAGACCGCCGTAGCGACCACGAGGACGACGGCCAGCGCCGCCAGGGCGTATCGCGTCGATCGATCGAGATCGTGCGTCATCCGATGAT
Organism: Thermoanaerobaculia bacterium; assembly: GCA_046590585.1. Classification (GTDB taxonomy): domain Bacteria; phylum Acidobacteriota; class Thermoanaerobaculia; order Gp7-AA8; family Gp7-AA8; genus JBKJVD01. Next base: position 13,740 of record JBKJVD010000181.1, read on the forward strand.
GGATCCGCTCGCGTGTGCAGACTCGTTCAGAGCTGGAAGCATTTCGCTGCGGACATCCTAACCCGGACGATTCACGATCGTTCTACTCTGCTTGACATGTGCGTCGTGGCTCACCGGAATGGTGTCCGCGCATCGTCAGCTACGCAACGGCTCTCAATCCGGCGCAGGGAGGTCGACCGTCGACCGGCCGGCGGCGGTGTGCCAGGCGATGGCGCCGAGAACGATCGCGCCCCCGACCAGCGCGTAGGGCGAAGGAACCTCGCCCAGAATCAGGAGAACCCACACTGGATTGGCCACCGGTTCGAGCATCCCGGTCAGCGATGCCTCGGTGGCCGTGACATGCTGAAGACCGCGTACGAACAGGACGTATGCGAAACCGATCTGAAAGACTCCGAGAAAGATCAGGACGCCCGCTGAACGGGGACTGAGAGCCAGATCGTGTGAAACGAAGGGAAGCAGGGCGATCGACAGCAGGACATTGCCCCACGTGATTGCAGCCTGCGCGGCCCCGCGCTCCTTCCGCAGGGCCAGTACCAGCGACGCGAAGAAGACGCTCGACAGTAGCGCCATCGCGTTGCCTGCCATACCGCGTGCTTCGAACCTGCCGACGAAAAACAGGGCCATCCCGGCCAAGGCGACCGAGATCGCGGTGACGTCGCGCGAGCGCAGCGGTTCCCGCAACACCACCGGCGAGAGCAGCATCACCCAGATCACGCCGGCGTACTGCAGGAAGATCGCATTCGCCGCAGTCGTCCACTTCGTTGCGATCACGAACGTCGTGAGGCAGCCGGCATAGCTGACGATGGCGCAGAGAAACGCTGGAGTCGACTTCCACTGACGTTTCAGCAGCACGCGGGGGCCGAACAGGGCGAGGAGAGTGATTGCGGCAAACAGCGAACGATAGAACGTGACCTTCAGTGCGGGGTCTGCGATCCCCTTGATTCCAATCCCGCCGCTCGACCAGAGCAGCGCGGCGAGCACGATCATCAGGATGCCGTGGCGATGCTCCTTCACTCGCTCATTCTATCGAGGCAGTGGCGGGGCCATCGGAGGACTCATCCTTGTGCTGTCGCGTAGTGATCCAGAACCCGACGAGCGCATTCACCATCATCAGGAGATTGGTCACCACGAACACCCAGTTGTGGACGAGCCAGCTGTAGATCGTGAATCCCAGCGACGCCACGAGCTGCCCCGCGAAGAGCCAGATGGATACACCCTCACTCGAGCCGGCCTGCCACTGCTTGTAGATCTGCCTGCTGATCGTCAGTAGCAGGACAATCGAACTCAGCCAGCCGATCGCCTCGGTGAGGTTCATCACTGGAGGACTACAGGACTCGTCGCTGCGTCGATTTCAGGAGGCGGACATTCGAGAGGCTCCGCGGGCCGTGGAACGACCAGCGCGCATTCGCGGATCGCTTCCGCGACGGCATCGATCTCCAGAGGCTTGCGCAAGAGCGCGTGGACGTGAAGTGGTCGGGGATCGGGATGAGCCTCATGCATGGCGATCACGAACGTAGTCGCCTCCGGCCGGAATGCGTGGAAACGCCCGAGGAACGACTCAGCCTGCCGGCCCGGCATGTCGAAGTCGACGAGCATCAGTGCGTAGTCGCAGGCCGTAACGCGAGCGTACGCATCATCGCAGTCGGCAGCCGTGTCCACCTCGACCTGCTGATACTTCAGCATGGTGATGAGCAGCATCCGAAGCACTTCATCCGGCTCAACGATCAGAACTCTCGGTTGCGAATCCATGATTTAAACCTCATCCGTGGACGTCCAAAAGATGTGCCAGCCAGACTCGGCGGGGCGGGCGGAACTCGTAACTATCTGATCAGCTTGATGATCGTCTTGAACTCGTCTGTGCCGGCGGTCTGAGCCAATTCGAAGAGCGCCATTTCAGTCGAGCTCAGATGCGCGCCATCCGCGGTCATTCGATCGAGTGCGATGTCGCGATTGCGTGACGCTCTCGAGGAGATGGCGTCGGCAATCAGCGTGACCTGAAATCCGGAGGCGAGAAGATCGGAGACGGTCTGATAGACGCATACGTGAGCTTCCACTCCCGCGATCAGGATCTGCCGGCGCTGCGGATCGGTCTGCAACTTCTCGAGAAAGGACTCACAACCGCAGGCCGAAAAGCTCATCTTCTCGAACCCGGACGCGCCCTTTTCCTCGAGCATCACCCGGAGCGGTCCCACGGTGGTTCCGAGGCCTTTGACGTACTGCTCCGTGAAGAGGATCGGGACGTGGAGGATCGAGCATCCGCGCGCCAGGCGATCGATGTTCCGTTCGACTTCCTCGCGAGCATGAATCACCGGCATGAGCTTCTCCTGCACGTCGATGATGACGAGCAGTGCCTGTTCGCGATTGAGCCTGGTCACGCGGGTGACTATACAACGCTGTGAATCGGCGGCAGGCCGGCAAAACAGCGCCGGATCTCGGTGGCGGCGATGCGTGCCATGGCCGACCGGGCCTCGTCGGTTGCTGAGGCGATGTGCGGTGCGAGCACGACGTTGGACATCGTGAACAGTCTCGGGTTCACGATCGGCTCCCGCTCGTAGACGTCGAGCGCGGCCCCGCCGAGATGACCCGATTCCAGCGCGTCGCACAGAGCCTCTTCGTCGATGAGCGCTCCTCGTGACGTGTTCACGATGTAGCTGCCGGGGCGCATGCCGGCGAGCGCGTCGCGATCGATGATGTGATGTGTCCCTGTGGAAAGCGGCAGGTGGAGCGAGACGACATCGCTCGCTGCCAGGAGCGTCTTCAGATCCACGCTCCGTGCCTCGAAACCGGGAGTCCGATCGGAGCGATTCACGTAGATGACATTCATCCCGAAGGCGGTTGCGCGAAGTGCCACTGCCGTTCCAATTCTGCCCATGCCGATGATGCCGAGAGTGCGTCCCTGCAACGACATCCCGAGGAGCGCGAGTGGATCCCACTCGCAGCGGCGCTCGCTGCGGAGGCTGGCATCGCCTTCGACCAGACGGCGGGTCACCGCGAGCAGCAGCGCCATCGTGA
>JBKJVD010000054.1:0-12291 GCA_046590585.1 Thermoanaerobaculia bacterium
ATCGCCATCATTGGCGGGCCGGGAACGTACTCGACCTCGTTCGGCATGCTCTGGCACACGCTCGACATCGACACACCGATTCCGCACACGGTGCTCACCGCCGACGCGCTGCGCAACATCGATCTGAGTCGCTACGACGTGATCGTGTTTCCGGACGGCGACTACAGCGACCGCGTGGGCAAGCGCGGCACCGAGCGCCTGCAGGACTGGACGCGAAACGGCGGGACGATCGTGGCCGTCAAGGGGGCCAGCAGTTTCCTGCGGGAGAAGGACGTCGAGATATCCAAGCTCAAGGCCTGGGAGCCGGCGAAGAAGAAGGACGACGACGCTCCCAAACGGGATGAGCGTTACAACGAGTTCCGTATTCCTGGTTCAATTTTCCGGACGTCGATGAACGATCAGTCGTATCTCACGTTCGGCGTGCCACGTTCACCGGCCGTACTCATCGAGGGAACGGCAGCATGGCAGCCGGTTTCGCACAAAGTCGACAACGTCGTCACGATCGCGCCGAAGGCTGCGCTCATCTCTGGTGTGGCGTGGCCCGAATCGCTCGAGAAGATCCAGGGTTCGGTCTACGTCGTGAGTGAGCCGTTCGGGAAAGGAAGCGTCGTCACGTTTGCGGACGAGCCGCATTTCCGTCTTTTCTGGCGCGGCACTCTCCCGATCCTGCTCAACGCGCTGCTCTATTCGCCGACGTTTCCCCGGTAGGCCGCGCCCAACGCCATCGGCGACCGGGATGGCACATCGATTGAATCAAAAAATGGCGACGGTGGTTGGAGGCGAGATTCCCTCGCGTGCGAGGCAGAATACAGACCCTCCGCGGCGAACGAACTGATGGGGTGGGTTTTCCTCCCCGACGCAAGAAGCGCATCACACGGCCACCCGAGGGAAATGCCGCGACCACACCGTCGCGGCATTTTTATTTTTCATGGCAAGTCTTCACGGAGAGTCACGATGAATCTGCGGGAGCCTGCCGTTGCGGGACGGTTTTACGAAAAGACGTCCCAGCGCCTCGACCGTCAACTCGATGCCTGTTTCGCGGCGGCCGAGCCGGGCTGCGGGGCGGCGATCCCGTTCGTTGGCGCCGTCGTCCCGCACGCAGGCCTGATCTACAGCGGTCATGTCGCTGCGTCGTTCTACACGCAGGCCGAACTTCCGCGACGCCTGTTCATCCTCTGCCCGAATCACACCGGTCAGGGGCACTTCGCCGCCATCCAGCCGGCTGGTGCATGGCGTACGCCGCTCGGTGACGCGTTGATCGACAGCGATCTCGCGCAGGCCGTCATGACGCGGACGAACCTGATTCAGGAAGACGCCGTGGCACACACGCGCGAACATTCCCTGGAAGTTCAGTTGCCGTTCCTGCAACGCCTTCGCCCCGACTTCCGGTTCGTCCCTCTCTGCCTTGGCGCCCATCGTTATGACGTGGCCGAGGAAATCGGCGAGGCGATTGCCGCGGCGGTCGCAGCGGCTGGAGAGCCGGTCGGAATCATCGCCAGTTCTGACCTCAATCATTACGAAGATCAGCCGTCCACTCTGCGGAAGGACCAGATCGTGATCGATCGCATCCTGGCGCTCGATCCGCGGGGGTTGTGGGACGCCGTCGACGCGTTCGATGTCTCGATGTGCGGCTTCATCCCCACCACCACCATGCTCATCGCGGCGAAACGGTTGGGGGCTTCGGGCGCGAGCCTTCTGCATCACGCCACGTCAGGCGATGTGAGCCACGACTATGCGCAGGTCGTTGGCTACGCTTCGTGCTCGATCACGAAGAATTGATCCGAGGCGCTACGTTCAGTCAGTTAGAGTGAAGCACCATGCGGATCCTTTTCGCGACCTCTGAGGTGAGCCCGATCGCCAAGACCGGCGGTCTGGGCGATGTATGTGGCTCGCTGCCGAAGGCGTTGCAGAAACTCGGTCACCAGGTCGTGGTGTTCATGCCGTTCTACCGGCAGGCGCGCGAATGGTTCGCAAAGAGCGGGCAGACGCTCTACCCGGCGCATCCGACCATCGACGTGAGCTGGGGCAACTGGCAGCACGAAGCGACGATCCTGCACTCGACGCTGCCCGGGACCGACATTCCACTGTTTCTCATCGCGAACGATTACTTCTTCGATCGTGAATATGTCTATTCAACGCGTCTCGATGGTCACGACGACGGGCTGGAGCGATACACCTTCTTCTGCCGTGCGGTGATCCGCGCCTGCGAGATTCTCGGGATCGCGCCCGACATCGTGCACGCGCACGACTGGCACACCGCGATGCTGCCTGTCTATCTGCACTCCGGCCTGCGCGGCAGCGAGGTGTTCCGAAACACGCGCTCGGTCTACACGATCCACAATCTCAATTACCAGGGAGCAGGTGCGCCGTCGCTATGGGACCTGCTCGGACTGCACAGTCGCTATCTTGCCCCCGACGCGCTCGAACATTTCGGGACGATCAATCCGATGAAGGGCGGCATCATCTTCGCGGATCAGGTGACGACCGTCTCACCGAACTATGCGAAGGAGATTCAATCGTCGGAACACGGTGCGGGGCTCAACGGTGTGCTGCGGGCCCTGAGCTACAAGTTGAACGGGATCATCAATGGCATCGACATCGATGAGTGGACGCCCGCCACTGACCCGCATCTCCCCGCCCCGTACGATGTGAACGACCTGCGAGGCAAGACGCTCAACAAACAAGCGCTGCTCCGCGAGGCCGGGCTCCCGTTCGATGACCGCCGGCCGTTGCTGGGCGTCGTCTCGCGACTCGTCGACCAGAAGGGCTTCCATCTCCTCGTTCCGATCCTGCCGAGGTTGCTCGAATCGGGAGCGCAGGTCGTGATTCTGGGCAGCGGCGAGACCGCGCTGGAGCGGGCGTTCCTGGAGATCGCCGCTCACTACCCCGACTCGTGCCGCACCTGGATCGGCTTCGACAATGCACGCGCGCACCGCATCTACGCCGGGGCGGACATCCTGCTCATGCCGTCCATTTATGAGCCGTGCGGCCTGAACCAGCTCTATGCCCTGCACTACGGAACCATCCCAGTCGTGCGCATGACGGGCGGACTCGAGGACACTGTGACCCAGTTTGATGGCAGCAACGTCGATCGGGCCAACGGCTTCGGCTTCTACTCGATGGACCCCTGGCACCTCTTCATGACCACCTGGGTAGCCATGCTCAGCAGGCGCGAGCAGGCGACGTGGAAAGCACTGCAACGAAACGGGATGAACGCCGACTTCTCCTGGGACCGATCGGCCCGTGACTACGAGTTCATCTACCGCCGCGCGCTTTCGTGAGCAGTGTCGGATGCTCTCGAAACAATGGCACCTCGACTGCAATTAGAGCCTGGTAAGGGAGAACGCAGATGATCGGAGTCGTGGTTGCCATTGTCGGTACGCTTCTACTCATTGCAGCAGGTACCGTGAAGCGTCCCGCGCCGCAGCCAGTCCGGGTCAAGCGTCGCGATTAGCCTGACGGGCCGGGCTCTGGTCCGTGGGCGGACCTGCTGAAGTCACCCCTTCAACATCTCGAGGATTGACTGCAGGTCCTTCTTCACCTTCGCGATTTTCTTAGTGGCGCCGGCCGAGGGTTTGGCGATGGCGACGCGAGTGGTCTTCTTCGCCAGCGCGTCTGGTTCGTTCTCAGTGATTTCCACCGGCGCTGGAGAGACGGGCGGTTCGGTGAGTTCAACGTCGAGGCGTTTCTTAGCGCCTGCGATCGTGAAGCCTTCCGTGTAAAGAAGGCCCTTGATCCGGAGGATGATGTCGATCTCGCCTTGCGTGTAGAGCCGCTGGCCGCCTCCGCTCTTGTTCGGGGCGAGGGCAGGAAACTCCGTCTCCCAGTAGCGAAGGACGTACGGCTGCACGTCCGCGATCCGGCAGACCTCGCCAATCTTGTAGAGCTTTGTCTCCTCCGCGGCCATCGGGGCTGATTATACGGTCGCGAAACGGATGCGCGCTGGCTCTGTTGCGTTGTGCCTTGCCGGAGAGATCATCCGGCGATGATGCTGGACTCTTCGCGATCGGTTCCGGCGATCGATGCGTACAGTCGCACGGCCGACGAGTAAACGTCATCGACCGAAATGTCGCGCATGCAGCGGTGGTGTCCGAGCGGACACTCTCGGCGATAGCACGGCTGGCAGGCCATCGGTTCGCGGAGTACCTGGCTGGCTCCCGGGATCACGGTCCGCTCCGGATCGGTGGGACCGAAGATCGAGACGGTAGGCACCGCGAGAGCCGCGGCCAGGTGCAGCGGCCCGCTGTCGTTCGTGATCACAACGGTGCAATGGGAGATGGCTGCAGCAAGATGCAGCACGTCGCCTTCGTGACCGACCATCGGAAGTCCGCCGCATCCTGCCGAAATCGCCTCGGCCTGCAGGCGCTCTCCGGGACTGGTGAGGATGACCACCTCGAAACCGTCGGCGCGAAGACGCGAAGCGACGTCGCGAAAGCGGCTGTCACCCCAGTGCTTGGCCCGTCCGTAAAGGCCGCCGGGATGAATTCCAAAGAGAGGCCGGTCGAGTGAAGCTCCGGCATCATGGAAGGCGCGACGGGCACGATCGCGAATGGCGGCAGGAAGATGAAGGGTCGGCAACTCATCCACCACCCGCGGAGCGTTGAGTGCCCCGAGGAGTTCTGTGTAGTCATCGAGCTGATGGCCGCGCCGGTGAGTGCGGGGCACAGAATGCGAGAGGACGAATCTCCGTCCATCCGATGAGTAGCCCCAGCGTTCGCCGATGCCGGCAGCGAGGGTTACGAGAGCGCTCCGGAACGAGTTCGGCAGGATCACCGCCCGCTTGAAGTTTCCGGCGCGCAGGGCGGTGGTTCGATCGCGCGTTCCTGTGTTCCACGTCACGACTTCCTGGAAGATGCCGGTCGCGGCCAGCAGCGAACCGACATTTCCAGGGACGGCGACGGCGATTCCCCCGTCGTTCCTGAAGCGGTGCGCCAGCGCACGATAGGTCGGCAGGGCAAGGACGTTGTCGCCCACCCAGTTCAATCCGATGACGACGGTTTCCGCTTCCTGTGATGGCCGGCTAGTCATTCACTCGTTCACTTTGTCCTGTCGCCTTCCAGCGATCGTGCATCCAGAGAAACAACTCCGGACGGGAGAGGATCCGACTCGAGAGGACGTCGTTGATTCGTTCTGTGAGACGGATTGGATCCCGGTCGTCGCCGGTGAGTTCACTGACCCGGATCGGTCCTTCGAACTCGAGACGATGCCCGGTTCCGTCAGGAATGCAAAAACCGAACACAATCGGTGAGTCGTAGTGCAGGGCCATTTTCGCTGGTGCAGGTGTGGTCCAGGCGTTCCTCCCCAGGAACGGCACCAGCACTCCTTCGCGCTCCTGCACCGCCTGATCCGGCAGCAACACCACCACGCCCCCACTCGACAGCCCGCGCATCAGCACGCGTGCCGCCTTGCGGCGATCGACGACCTCGGCGCCGGTCCGGGCGCGCAGCTTGACGAGATCTGCTTCCAGAAGCCGGTTGTCCAGCGGTCTTGCCACCATGCGCACGTTCCTCACCATCGACATCAGCACGAGGCCGGCGATTTCCCATCCCCCGAAATGGGCGCTGAGGAGCACGACCCCGTTTCCCTCCGCAATGGCGTCATCGAGAATGTGACGGTCGACGGTGGGACAGCCCTCGGCGATCGCTTCGAGTGAAAGAGACTGTACCTTCAGGTAGCCGAGCATCTCGCGTCCGAAATGCTTCCAGCAGCGATCGAGGATGGCGCGAAGTTCTGTCGCAGAGCGATCGGGAAACGTCGCGCGCAGGTTCTTCATCGCCAGCCGGTCGCGACCCCGAAGGATCCGGCCGGTGAGCCAGCCGAGACGATCTCCCCATCGCTGCAGCGACGGACCGGCAGCGTCGCGGACGCGCGAGGCGATGGCGCGGTAGAGCAGATACTCGGCGCGCTCCAATAGCGCGTTCTTCCTGCGCTTCCGCTCCGGCTTTGTCGCCTCGGTCTCCGTCATCGGACGGGAAGGCTACAACAATCGCGATTGCAGGATCGCTTCTGCAATCGCATCGAGCACGGAGGGATCGATTTCCATCTCGATTCCGATCGTGACCAGATCGCCGGCCTCGGGCAGTTTCACGGCATCCTTCGCGGTCGTGACGATGGCATCTGCGCGACAGTGCGCGGCGGCCTGGCGAATCGCGGTGAGATCGCTCGCGCCGTAGGGGTGATGATCGGGAAAGGAGGAGGTGCCGGCCAGAGTTGCCCCCGCATCGCGGAGTGTCGCGAAGAACTGCTCGTTGTCCGCGAGTCCCGAGAACGCGTAGACATTCTTTCCAGCAATCTGCTCCGCGCCGATGACCTTCAGGCGACGGGGGATCACGAAGCGGGCATCGCGCAACGCAGAACGGCCCTCGCGCATTGGCCGCTGACCGGGGGCGTCGATCACTATGTCGATGTCTCGGGCGAGTTGCAGATGCTGGAAGCCATCGTCGAGCACGAATACATCGCAATCGTTATCAGCCAGATATCGAACTGCGTTATCGAATCTCTTTGATCCTACGATTACGTCAATATTAACGACACTGAGCTGGATCAGGACTGGCTCGTCACCCCAGCGTGCGGCGTCGTCGGCGTCGATGAGGCCATTCTCTTTGGAGGTGCGGCCGTACCCACGGGTAAGTACGGCGACGCGCAGCCCGCGCCGGGTGAGGTCGCGGGCGATGGCGATGACGGTCGGAGTTTTCCCCGCGCCGCCGAGCGTAATGTTTCCAACCGAGATCACGGGTCGCGGCAGACGCTTCGGGCGCAGCATCCCTGTGCGGTAGAGAGTTCGCCGCAGACGGTTCACGCCTCGAAGCAGCAGTTCGGCCGGCTCGAGCAGGGCAATCACGGCAAAAGCTCGACGATGCGGCGGGCGGTTCGCTCCGATGCGCCGCGATTGACGAGGACGGTCTGCCGCGCCCGTTCACCCATGGCGACCCGGAGCGGCTCGTCGTCGAGGAGGCGCTCAATTGCAGCGCTCAGGTCATTGGCGTCATGGACTTCGAGCGCCGCCTGCGCATGGAGAAACTTCTGCGCGATCTCGCGAAAGTTCGACATGTGCGGCCCATACAGAACGGGAATCCCCTCCGCGGCCGGTTCGATCGGGTTGTGCCCGCCGTAGGGTGCCAGGCTGCCTCCGACGAAGGCGAGCGTCGCATATCGATAAACGCGCGACAGTTCGCCGAGTGAATCGAGCAGCAGGAGGTCAGCCGGCCTGGCTTGCTCGTGCATTTCGGATCGACGGACAAATTGCAGCGGCGTCGAGGCCAGGAGAGCGCTCACGAGTTCGAAGCGCTCCGGTTTGCGCGGAGCGAGGATGACGAAGAGGCCGCGGTCGGTAATCAGCCGTTCGATCCCGGGAAGGAGGAGTTCGTCCTCGCCCTCCATCGTCGAACCGATCACGATCACGCGGCGTCCCGCGATCAACGTCTCCAGTTCCCTGGCCATCTCCAGGGGACTCGTGTCCGGGACGTAGTCGAACTTCACGTTGCCGCTCGTCTCGACGATCGCGGCCGGCGCGCCGATGGCGACGAAACGTTCGTGATCGGTTGGCTCCCTCGCCAGGATCCGCTCGTAGCGCGCGAGGATCGTGCGCAGCAGCCCGCGAACGGCGCGGTAGCGCGGAAACGAACGATCCGAGATCCGCCCGTTCGCCAGGATCATGCGGACCCCGCGGCCCTGCGCGATGCGGGTCACGTTCGGCCAGATCTCCGTCTCCATCGTCGCGAATGCGTGGGGATGGTGATGGCGCAGGAAACGTCGGACGGCGAACGAGAAGTCGAACGGAAAGTACGTGACGGTCGCGTCAGGGAAAAGACGACGCGCCTGGATCTGTCCCGTGATGGTGGTGGTCGTGAAGACGATGCTCGTTCCGGGGCGCTGGCGCAGGATTTCGTCGACCACAGTGCGCGAGGCCAGCGCTTCTCCCACCGAGACCGCATGAATCCAGAGGTCGTGCGACGACTCCTTCCTCTTGTAGAACCCCATCCTCTCCGGAAAGTTCGCGAGGTACTTCCCCCGCATCACGCCGAGCGCGAGGAAAAAAGGGAGTGTCAGGATGAACACGAGGTACAGGAAGACCTCGTAGAGCACGAACATTGCGAAATGATAGCGGGAGAAGCGGCCAGGGGAGAATGTGTAAATGATCGTCGTCCGTCATGATCGGGAGTCGCCGGGCCAGGTCGGGTAAGTACGAGTTACGCGGCCGACCTCAGGCGTGGCTAGAATGGCGGGGTGAATCGCGCCGATCTGCAGCAACTGACTCGCCTTCGGTTGGCAGAGGCGCGCGCTCTGCTCCATGCCAGGCGATACGACGGAGCCTTCTATCTCGCGGGTTACGCGGTTGAATGTGCACTGAAGTCATGCATCGCCAAGCAGATACGAAGGTTTGATTTCCCTGACAAGAAACTAATTGTCGACAGCCACACGCACAACCTGGAAGAACTCCTCAATGTGTCCGGCCTGAAACAGTTGCACCAGCAGGAACTGGCTTCCGACGCCGATTTCAAAGTCAACTGGCTGGTTGTGAGAGACTGGTCGGAACGTTCGAGATATCGAACCGGAAGATCGAGGGCGGAAGCTCACGATCTGTACGCTGCGATCATTGCTCGAAAGCATGGGATTCTGCGATGGCTGAAGAAACATTGGTGAAGGAAGCGCTCACGGACGAGATGATTCAGGCGGGATCCGCGCTTCTCGCGAATCTGGATCGTTCTCGCTTCTCCGTTGACGCCGCACTTTGGCTCTACTTGACAGAAGGAAATCAGTGGAGACTGCTGCTCGCTACTCCGGAGGTTCATCTTGATGGGCCGCGCAAGGCCTACAAGCGCTTAATTCAAGCTTTGCGAAAGTCGGCTGTAGATGTCTCGCCCGTCGACATCGCCGTTGTTGATTCGCGAGACGGATTCATTCAACTCCTTCGCACGGCGATTTCAGTTCAGGGTGGATCTGGTGTTCGATTCTCGAGAAACACGATCAACGGCCAGTTCATCGAGGACGCATACATCTATCGTACCGCCGCGTGACTTCGCAATGCCCTCAACCCAACCCGCGCCAGATGGTTTTGAGAACGGTAGACTCCGCGGGTACGCGCTCGACAAACCTTGGTCGCCCAACTCGACGCTGTAGCCGGTTAGGGTGAGCGGCTGATAGGCCTGCGACGTTCGCCGTCCGGCGTTAAAAGTGACGCCGGTAGAATCTCACGCAGCAGCGGATAGGGAATCGTGCTGTCCAGAACGGCATACCCGAAAGCGTAGTGGTCGAACGAGATGACCAATCCATCGCTGGAGAGGTTGAAGCTGCGATACGTGGTGTGAGCTGCCTGCAGTCGTTCCGCCATCCACTCGTCCGTTGCAAAAGCATCGTCGTGGTAGACCTCTCCGAGTTGCCGCAGGAGATCGTTTCGAACGAGTGTCCATAGCCTGGCTTCGGCTTCGTCGTCGACAAGCAGGTCGCGCAGCTTGATCTCTCTGTACCGGTCGCTTGTTACCCTGAGGTTGATGGCGAAGGGTGCGCCGTCCGGGTGGGCGCCACCGTCCCATGAACTCCCACAGCGAAAGCTGAGGACGTCACGGCGCTGAAATGGTCGGTCGCACCTGGCGTCGGAGTGGCTCTCGTGCGGCCGATCGCCTTCTGGACAATTCTCCGGCGAACCGCCCGGAGGCAGATCGCTGGGCTCCTCGTACCGGGCTGCCTCTCGTACTCGCTGCTCTATCAGCTGGTTAATGCGTGCCGAGAGATCCCGGTTCCCAAACGAGCATCGTGTGTAGCTCGCGGAACTTGTGGAAGTCTCGCACCCGTCGCGCGAAATGAGGGGTCGCAAAGTCACTTCGCGACAGGTTCCAACCGAGAGGTGAACAGCGGCAATCAATTCCAGTAACATTTCTTGTCGGATGACGGCCCCAGCGAAGCGACTCGGCCTACGCTCGGAACCGTTGTAAGCAAGCGTATCAGACGCTGGGCCGGCGTACGCTCGAGGTACGCGCCGATCACGGAGTCCAAAAATGAAGAAAGCACGATTCGACGAATTGTTTGAAAGTGTGGTCCAGGCTGGCAACATCCATCTCGGTGAGGCGCGGCCGTCGCGCGAGCACGTGCTCCGGGCGGCTGACGTACGGGCCATTCCGGCCCGCGCATTGCTCGTCGTCGCGGCGCAGGCACCGAAGGTGGTCGAGAAAGCGCTGACGAAGTCGACCCGCCGGGGTTGACGCTCGCGTAGTGACGCGCCCCGTTGCGTTCAAATGTGGGCGTCTCGTCTCCTCGCTGTATCGCGATCAGATCCAGTCTGCTTCTCCACAATGTGCATGACCGGACTTTCGCGCGGGCGAGACGCCCACGGGCCACCGCTTCGCGCGCTTGCAATCACGCCATCCGGTGGCTGGCGGGCGTCCCGCCAGGCGTCCCGCCCGTCGTGCGCCGCAGTGACTGAGGTATAGTCGGCAACCTCGAACGTGACCGAAAAAGTCGTCGCTGTTGGCCTGATTCTCCCTGACCTCACCCGCACCGTGGCGGAGGAACATATCGAAGAGCTCTCCAGGCTCATCGAGACCGCCGGTGGCAGCATCGTCATGCGTGTCATGGCGAAGCGCAACGCGCCCGACTCGGCGACCTACATCGGCAAGGGGAAGGCCGAGGAGGTCAAGTCGGCGGTCAAGCGCGCGGAAGCGACGCTGGTCGTGTTCGATGATGACCTCTCGCCCGCCCAGATCCGCAATCTCGAGAAGCTGATCGAGACGAAGGTGATCGATCGCAGTGCGCTGATCCTCGACATCTTTGCCCGTCGTGCGCGCAGTCGTGAAGCGCGGACCCAGGTCGAACTCGCGCAGCTCGAGTACATGCTTCCGCGCCTGACGCGAGCCTGGACGCATCTCGAACGCCAGGCCGGTGGCATTGGTACGCGCGGAGTCGGCGAGACGCAGCTCGAGATCGATCGGCGCATCGTGCGCACCCGCGTCGCGAAGCTGAAGGTTGAACTCGAAAAGATCGAACAGCACCGTGAGACGCAGCGGAAGTCGCGACAGTCGGTCTATCAGGTTGCGCTGGTGGGCTACACCAACGCTGGAAAATCGACGCTCTTCAACCGCCTCACCCGCGGAGGCGCGGAGGCAATGGATCGACTCTTCGCCACGCTCGACTCGCGCTCGCAGAAGGCGGCGTTCGAGATGCCGCGTGAGACGGTCGTCATCGACACGGTCGGATTCATCCGCAAGCTGCCGCACCATCTCGTCGCTTCGTTCCGCTCGACGATGGAGGAGGCGACCACCGCCGCTGTCGTGCTGCACGTGATCGACGCCAGCCATCCCCAGTTCGAAGAGCAGCGCCAGATTGGCGACGAAGTGCTCAGCGAACTCGGGATCGAGCCGTCGACGGTCATCGAGGTCTACAACAAATCCGACCGTCTCGGCGATCATGAGCGCCCGCCGCAGCGCCGGGGTGGCGTGCTCGTCTCGGCGGCCACGGGCGAGGGTATCGACCAGCTGATTGCGATGATCCGGGAGCGCCAGCTTGCCGGCGGTGAAGTGATGCACTTCCTCATCCCCCACGCCGAATCGCGCAGCGTGGCCGCACTTCACGAGTTGGCCGAGGTGCAGGCGCAGAAGGAATCGGACGAAGGAACGCGGCTGTCGGCGTGGGTGCCGCGCGAGGTTCGCCATCGTTTCGAGTCGTTTCGCGTCGCCGAACAAGCCTGACGCTCCCGATTCCCCTGCCCCCGGCCTTCGCGGCCTCGCGGGTATGATGCGGAGGCTGTGAGCGGCGTTCCGCATGGCAATTCCATGGCAATTCAACGACTTCGGCCCGGGGATCGCGACCGGATCCGGGAGATTCTCATCGCGACCGCGCAGTTCACACCAACGGAAACCGGCTGGGCCATGGAACTCGTCAACGCGGCGCTGCGGTCCGCTGAGGAGTACGAAGGGTGGACGTTCGGCGATCCTGAAGGCCTGATCCTGGGCTACGTCCTCTTCGGTCCGGTCGCGCGTACGGAGGATGTCTTCGACCTGTATTGGATCGCCGTCGATTCGACGCATCAGGGAGACGGCGTGGGCCGGCAGTTGCTGGGGTTCGTCGAAGAGGAAGTTCGCAGCCGTGCCGGCCGGATGCTCCTCATTGAAACCAGAGGACGGGAAGGATGGGAGCGAACCCATCGTTTCTATCGGAGTGCCGGGTATGAAGAGATCTCCCGGATCAAGGATTTTTACCGGGTCGAGGACGACAAGATCGTCTTCTGCAAGAGACTGACCTCGCAATGAATGTTCTGAACAGCACGCTGTACCTCGCGCTCGCGTTTTACGCGATGGG
>JBKJVD010000048.1:0-7114 GCA_046590585.1 Thermoanaerobaculia bacterium
AAGTCGTCCAGCGCAGGCCTGCAGGTGCTGCGGAACTTCGTGGAGAAAGTGCGATGACGCCCTTCGACGTCATTCCTTCTCTCGACCTCCTCGAGGGCCGGGTCGTCCGGCTGCGCCAGGGTGACTTCGCGAGTGCCCAGGTTTACGGGGAACCCGCGACTCTGCTCGCTTCACTCGACATTCCGCGTGGTTCGCGGCTGCACATCGTCGACCTGGAAGGGTCGCGAAGCGGCGCGCCGGTGGAACTCGCGGCCGTCGAGTGGCTCGCGAAACGCGATCTCGTCGTCCAGGTGGGCGGAGGAATCCGAAGCGTCGAGCACGCCAGGCAATGGCTGGAGGCCGGAGCAACGCGGCTCGTCGTCGGAACGGTTGCGGCCGACTCGCCAGAACTCCTCGCGTCACTGGCCGCGTCGGTCGGTGCGTCGCGCCTCGTGGCAGCAGTCGATCTCCGCGATGGGATCGTTCGCGTGGCGGGTTGGGAGCGCGACGCCAACGCGTCCCTCGAGCAGATACTCCAGACGATCGAGGCCACGGGCATTGAAGAGATTCTCGTCACCGACATCTCCCGCGACGGAGTGATGCGCGGCCCTTCGTTCGATCTCTACCGCCGCCTGCGCGCGGTCACCAGCCTCCGGATCATCGCCTCAGGTGGCGTCTCGAACGTCCACGACGTCGTCTCGCTCTCGCGCCTCTCGAATGTCGGCGGATGCGTGATCGGTCGGGCCCTCCTCGAACGGCAGGTCTCGATCGCTGAGGCAACTGCACGCGTCGCGGTTCCCGATGTGATTCCGCAGCGGATCATCCCCTGCCTCGACGTGCGCGACGGACGCGTGGTTAAAGGCGTCAACTTCGAACAGATTCGCGATGCGGGAAACCCGGTCGAATGTGCGCGTAGGTACGAAGACGAAGGCGCCGACGAACTGGTCATCCTCGACATCAGCGCAACGGACCGGCGCGTGGCGACCGCGGTCGAGACCGTGCGCCGCGTTGCCGGGGAGATCTACATTCCACTGACCGTCGGCGGCGGCGTTCGCACCGTCGAAGACTTCCGGGCGCTGCTCCGGGCTGGCGCCGATCGCGTCGCCATCAACAGCGCTGCGATCGCACGTCCGGAGTTGATCACCGAATGCGCCAGCGAGTTCGGCGTGCAGGCCGTCGTCCTTTCGTGCGACGCGAAGCGAATCGGATCGTCCGGATGGGAAGCGATGGGGCGAAGCGGCAGGGAGTCGAGCGCCCTGGATGCAGTCGAATGGTGCATACGCGCAGAAGCACTCGGCGCCGGAGAGATTTTGCTCACCAGCGTCGATCGCGACGGGACGAATGCAGGCTTCGACCTCGAACTCCTGCGCGCTGCATCGAGCCGGCTGCGCATCGGCGTCATCGCCTCGGGGGGAGCAGGAGAACTCGCAGATTTCCGCCACGCCATCGAGAGCGGCGGCGCGCGAGCCGTCCTTGCCGCCTCGCTTTTTCACGATCGCCGTCTGACAATCGGGGCGGTGAAGCGGTATCTCGCAGGAGAGGGAATCGCGGTGCGCTCGTGAGGCTGGCTGTTGGCTCTTGGCTGTTGGGAAAAGCGGAAACAGTGGAGAAGGAATCGCCGGGCGTTCGATCGGTCATCGAAGCCTTCGGCTGAAGGAACCGCCTTTCCCAACAGCCAACAGCCAAAAGCCAACAGCTCACCCGCGAACAGAAGCGAAGGGAAATCATGATTTATCCGGATGCAAATGAACTGATCTTCACCGATGGACTGCTGCCCGCGATCGTGCGCGATGCGACGAGCGGCGCGATCCTCACGCTCGCCTACATGAATCACGAGTCGTATCTCAAGAGTATCGAGAGTGGCGAGACGTGGTTCTGGAGTCGCAGCCGCCGAGAGCTGTGGCACAAGGGCGCGACATCCGGCAACACGCAGCGCATCGTCAGCATCGCGACCGACTGCGACGGCGACGCCATCGTCGTGAGCGTCGAGCCGGCCGGACCGGCGTGCCACACAGGCGACGTCTCCTGCTTCAGGCACGTCCCCGCCCCTGCCATCGACCTTGGCGGCCTTACCGCTATCCTGCGCGAGCGGTTCGCGACCCGCACCGAGGGATCGTATTCGGCGTACCTGTTCAACCAGGGCGTCGACAAAATCCTGAAGAAGATCGGCGAAGAAGCCACAGAGGTCGTCATCGCCACCAAAGGCGAGAGTCGCGAGCGCATCGTTTCAGAGGTCTCCGACCTCGTCTTTCACCTCACCGCGTTGCTGGTGAATGAGGGACTCTCATGGGGTGACGTCGGCGCGGAACTGGAAAAGCGAAAGCGCTGAGCGGCAACGCACCGCGCGGATCGTTCGCTCAATCCGACGCGACGCCCTCTGCTGGCTCCAGTCGTGATCGAGCGTCACGAAAGACCTCGTCAACCCTGCGACCCGACCAAGAGCCAGCATCGATGGCATCGGACCTACGCTGCGCCTCTTCAGCCCACAGACGCTCGTTCTCTTCCGCCGACAGCCGCTCCAGACTGTCAAGAAGGCGTTCGGCCAGCCGTGCCCGATCCTTCGGGTCCAGCTTGAGAGCGGCGTCTTCGAGTTCTTCGATGCTCACAGCGGGATTCTACGCCCGCACCGGTATCAATCATGGCTGTTCCGCCGTAGCGCGATACGCGGACAGGATCGCTTCGATCGACATCGCTACGTCCTCCGCGCCCGTAGACCAGTTCGACACAGAGATTCGCATCGCGGCAACGCCGTGCCAGGTGGTTCCGCTGAGCCAGCAGATGCCGTCGCTCTGCACGCGGCGGACGATGGCGCGCGTCAATTCGTCAGAATCGTGACCGGTTGCACTGAAGCGGACGAGCACCTGGTTGAGGACGACGTCGTTGAGGATTTCCACGCCGCTCTCGGCTCCGAGGGCTTCCGCGAAGCGTTTCGCGTGAGCACAGCAGCGCTCGATGAGTGCGGCGACGCCGTCGCGGCCGAGGTGCCGCAGTGTGGCGTAGACAGGAACGCTGCGGGTGCGGCGTGAGAACTCCGGCACCCAGTCGAGGGCATCACGCTCCGCTCCCGCGCTCGGTTCGAGATATGCGGCGGCGACCGTCATGGATGCGCGATGCGCAGCGGCATTTGCGACGATCGCGATCCCGCAGTCGTAAGGAACATTCAGCCACTTGTGCGCGTCGGTGGCCCAGGAGTCGGCGCGCTCCAGTCCCGCGGTCATCGGCCTGTATTGCGAAGTCGCTCGCGCCCAGAGACCGAACGCTCCATCCACATGTACCCATGCACCGCGCTGATGGGCGAGGTCGGCGATCTCTCCGATCGGATCGAACGAGCCGGTATTCACGTTGCCCGCCTGGGTGCAGACGATCGTCGGCCCTTCGCACTTCGAGAGAGCCTCCGCAAAACTGCCGACCTCCATTCTTCCCTGCGCATCGCATGCAACCGTGACATGCGTCGCGGCCCCAAAGCCGATCAGGCGCAGCGCCGAGAAAATCGTGGCGTGCGCCTCGGCGCCCAGGATCACATTCACGCGTGGCGCGCCCTGCAGGCCGAGTTCTTCGACGTTCCAGCCGGCCGCGCGCAGGACCTGATGCCTCGCGGCGGTGAGGGAGGTTGTGTTTGCCATCTGGCCGCCGGTCACGAATCCGGCGCTGGCATCGCGCGGAAGATCGAGCAGATCGAGAAGCCAGCGATGTGCGGTCTCTTCCATCACCGATGCCGCAGGAGCGGCAGCATAGAGCCCTCCGTTCTGGTCCCAGACACTCGTGAGCCAGTCCGCAGCCACAGCGACTGGATGGCTCCCGCCGATGACGAATCCGAAGTAGCGCGGACCGGCCGAAGCAATGATGCCCGGGTCGGCGTCAGCGACGATCTGCGCGATCACATCACTGGCGTTTTCCCCGCCGGAACTCAACTCGACCGCGAGAGTCCGTCGCAGCTGATCCACCGTGGCTACCGGAGCCACCGGGCGGGTCGCTGCGGACCGGAGAAATTCCACCGCCGCGCGGCGTGTCTGCTCCAGAAGAGGAATCGCGTCTTCGATCACATGTCTCGTCATTCATTCACCGTTACCTGAATCATGCCCCAACCGGGGTCTGCGGAGAACCAGGGAAAGGAAAAAGGCGACATAGGAAGGAAAAGGGGCGATGAATCCGTAAACAGCTGAAGCTCCAAACGGGTCTTGGCGTATTCTCGTTTCATGCTGAACAACCGTCATATTCATCGGCTCACGCAACAACTCGACGAGATCGGATCGTTCATCGCCAGTGGCGATGAACGGATCTGCAAAGTCCACCAGAACATTTCCAACTGGTCCGCGGCTGAGCAACTCGACCACACGCTCAAGGTTGACGGCTCCATCCTCCACCGGCTGTTGGAGGACCCTGAGCCGGAGGCGCAGCCGAAGCCAATCAACCTTCTCGGCCGCGTGATCCTCACCCTCGGCTGGATTCCGCGCGGAAAGGCGCCGTCGCCGAAGGCGTTGCGGGGCGAACCAGCGAAATGCACGGCGCTCAGCGCAGCGGCTGCTGCGGTTCGATCGCAGCTCGATAACCTCACCCAGGAGCGCCTGAACCGCAGCGCACTGCTCGTTCCTCACCCGAGATTCCGTGGCCTGAATACGATGGAGGCGCTCCGCTTTGCCGGGATCCATACCGAACATCACCTCAAGATTGTCCGGGAGATCCTCGCAAGATGATGGAACGGCACTCCCGGTCGTGCAATGACGGTTGCCGCCGTCTCCTGATCGCGCTAACGTAGCCCCCCATGGCGATCGACAACCAGCTCATCGAAGAAGCTAAGCAGGCTCGCGAGAACGCAGTCGCACCGTTCTCGAAATACAAAGTTGGCGCTGCTCTGCGCACGAAGTCCGGCAAGGTCTACCGCGGCTGCAACGTGGAGAACTGCACCTATGCCCTGACTGTCTGCGCGGAACGGGTCGCGCTTCTCACGGCACTTGCGGCGGGCGAGCGGGAGTTTACCGAGATCGCCGTGGTCACGCAGAGCGAGACCCCGGGCACGCCGTGCGGCCCATGCCGCCAGTTGATGTGGGAGTACTGCGGCGACATCGACGTTGCGATCGCAAACCTCGACGGCAAGCGAATCGACTACAAGCTGTCGACGCTCTTTCCACACCCGTTCTCGTTCAAGCTGGAGGACTAGCCGATGCGTGTCGCCACCGCCGCTGTAGCACTGCTGTTCGCTGCATCACTCCACGGCGCCACGAAGCCATCCAGCAAACGTGCCGCCGACCTGGTCATCTCGGGCGGCACGGTCATCACCATGGCTGGAGCAAACATCGAGAACGGATCTGTGGCGATCCGCAACGGTGCGATCATCGACGTCGGTCCCTCATCTGAGATCGACGGCCGTTACCGGGCTGCTGAGAGGATTGATGCGAAGGGCAAGGCGATCCTCCCCGGGTTCGTCAATGCACACACGCATGTTCCGATGACCTTGTTCCGCGGGATTGCTGACGACCGCGACCTGATGGAGTGGCTGACGCAATTCATCTTTCCGGCCGAGGCGAAGAACGTCGATCGGGAATTCGTGAAGTGGGGAACGCGCCTCGCGGCGGTTGAAATGATCCGCAGCGGCACGACCACCTTCGCCGACATGTACTACTTCGAGTCGGACATCGCGCGGGAAACGAAGGCGGCTGGACTGCGTGGCGTTCTGGGCGAGACGCTCATCGACTTTCCTGCGCCCGACAACAAGACCTGGGACGCCGCGATCGAATACACCTCCAAATTCGTGCGCGACTGGAAAGGGGACGAACTCATCACCGCAGCGTTCGCACCCCACGCGCCCTACACCGTGTCGAGAGAGCACCTGCAGCAGGTGCGGCGTCTGGCCACCGAGCTTGGAGCCCCCATCCTGATTCACGTCTCCGAGTCGAAGAACGAGCTGGCCCAGGTCGCCGAGCGCGCGAACGGAATGACCCCCGGCAACTACCTCGATTCGATCGGCTTTCTCGGCACCGATGTCGTTGCAGCGCACGGCGTCTGGCTGACGCCGGAGGAATTGAAGGTGTTCGCGGCGAAGGGGGTTGGAGTCGTCCACTGCCCGGAAAGCAACATGATGCTTGCCTCGGGAATCGCGCCGGTCGTCGACATGATCAAGGCGGGCATCGAACTCGGTCTCGGCACCGACGGCCCGGCTGGATCCAACAACAACCTCGACATGATCGAGGAAGCTGCAAGCGCGGCGCGTCTCGCCAAGATCTCGAAGCTCGACCCGAAAGCTCTCAGCGCTCGCACCGTCCTCGAACTGGCCACGCTCGGAGGCGCCAGGGCGCTCGGACTCTCCGACAGGATCGGTTCACTGGAAAAAGGCAAACGCGCCGACGTGATCGTGATTGACCTTCAGCAGGCGAAATCGCAGCCGGTCTACTCCGTTGAATCGGCAATCGTTTACGCGGCGTCCGGGAATTCGGTCGTGACGACGATCTGCAACGGCAAGGTCCTCATGCGCGATCGCAAGTTGCTGACCCTCGACGAAGCAACGGTCGTCGCCAAGGCGAAAGAGTATCGGACCAGGGTTCTGGAGAGTCTCCGGAAGTGACAGCTGTTGGCTGTTGGCTGTTGGCTGTTGGGAAAGGCGGATCGCTCGGTGTTGAAAGACTGCGAACGTAGCTTTTTCCAAGAGCCAACAGCCAAGAGCCAACAGCCGGCACCAACAGCCCGCCCCTCAGTATTCGTCGAGCACCTGGGGAAATAGCCAGCGCGCTTCGCGCAGTTCTTCCTCGATGACTGCGCGCTCCGGCACGTCGGCGAGTTGCGGAATGTCCCAGTTCGCCATCCACATCGGGTTCACGTAAGGCAGCACGGCGAGGTACTGAAGGCGATACGGCAGATCGATCGCGATGAATCGCGCGTTCAGGTGCGCCACGACATCGCCCGCTGTCGGACCGGACCCGCCCACTAGCTGTCCTTCCCTTCCAGCCCAAGTTCGCGAGCCTTGATCGACAGCGCGCGGACAGAAATACCGAGCGCCTCCGCGGCATCCGCGCGACTGGCACTGGCTCGCAACGCGTCAGCGATCTTGGCGCGTTCGACCACGCGCAACAGGCGGCTCGCGGCCTGGTCGAGTGTCCCGGACAGGTCGACCACCTCGCGGAGGACATCTTCCGTCGACCGC
>JBKJVD010000252.1:0-8282 GCA_046590585.1 Thermoanaerobaculia bacterium
TCACGCTTTTCCGCATCCTGCACAAGCTGGGCGGAAGGAACGCGACGATCCTCGAGAACAACATCGTGCAGACGGCCGGCTCGGCCGGTGAGTCGATCGCGTTCGGCGTCGGGGTCACGATGGCCGCCATCCTGATCCTCGGCTTCGATCTCGAAATCACGCGTGTGATGCTCGTGTCGGTGCTCGGCGGCCTCATCGGAATCCTGATGATGATCCCGCTGCGCCGCGCCCTCATCGTCGCGCAGCACGGCATCCTCAAGTATCCGGAAGGAACGGCGTGCGCCGAGGTGCTGAAGGCGGGGGCGTCGGAAGAGTCGCGGGCAGCGGCGTCGGAGCAGGCCAAGCGCGAGCAGGCAGCCCACGGCGGCGCAGAGACCAGCGCAAAGACGATCTTCACGGGCTTCGGCATCGGGCTCCTGTACCAGTCACTGATGGCAGCCTTCCGGGTCTGGAAAGACACGCCTGAGAAAGTGTTCGGACAGCCGTTTGCCGCTGCGTCGATCTCGGCGGAAATCTCCCCCGCGCTTCTGGGAGTCGGCTACATCATCGGACCGCGCATCGCGTCGATCATGTGCAGCGGCGGCGTGCTCGCGTATCTCGTGCTGATCCCGATGATCAAGTACTTCGGCAGCGCGATTCCGGGCGTTCTCGCTCCGGGCACCATTCCGATCGCCGAGATGGGTCCGAGTGCGATCCGCAGCGCCTACGTTCTGTACATTGGTGCCGGCGCGGTCGCGGCCGGCGGCATCATCAGCGTGTTCCGTTCGCTGCCGGTCATCTGGCACGGCATGAAGGGCGGCCTTGCCGACCTCAGCGCGCAGCGCAGGAATCGTGAAGACGCGACCGTCACGCCACGCACCGATCGCGATCTGCCGATGACGTTCGTGCTCCTTGGAACGATCGCGCTCATCCTCGCCATCGCCTTCGCGAATCCGCTCTACGCCGGCGGAGTCGGAGTGATGGCGCGCATCGGCGCAGCAATCCTCATTGTCGTTTTCGGATTCCTCTTCGTCACGGTTTCCTCGCGCCTGACCGGCGAGATCGGTTCTTCGTCGAATCCAATTTCGGGAATGACCGTCGCGACGCTCCTGCTCACCTGCCTGATCTTCCTGATTCTCGGCTGGACCGGGAAGAGCTACTACGTCACGGCACTGTCGATCGGTGCGATCGTCTGCATCGCATCATCGAACGGCGGCACGACCTCACAGGATCTCAAGACCGGCTATCTCGTCGGATCAACGCCGAGCTATCAGCAGATCGCGATCCTCATCGGAGCGCTCGCCTCTGCGATCGTTCTCGGGCCGATTCTTCTGACCCTCAACTCCGCTTCCACGGTTTACGACCCGGTTCCCAATGCAACGTTCCGAGCTCCGGTGGGCGAGATCTCGGCGACGGCGGACCCGATGCCAGCCAATGCGCGCATCAACGCCCCGGAAGGGACGCACGATGCGAATTCGTACAACCACTGGTTCAAGGTGGACGATCAGGGTGGACCGGCCGGCAAGTATCTCGTGCGTGCCGATGGAACCCCGGTGTACCGCATCGATCCGGGCATCAACGGCACCGTCAGGGATCTGCCGGGCGGACGTCGCGTCACGAAATTCGACGCTCCGAAGGCGACCCTGATGTCGTACATCATCAAGGGAATCCTGAATCGTGAGCTTCCGTGGGGTCTGGTGCTTCTCGGAGTCTTCATCGCCATCGTGCTCGAGATGTCCGGGATTCCTTCCCTGGCGTTCGCGGTGGGCGTTTACCTGCCGCTCTCCTCTTCGAGCCCGATTCTCATCGGCGGACTGGTTCGCTGGTTCGTCGATCGCTATCTCCACAGGAAGTACGCCGACCAGAACATGACGGAAGAACAGCTCGTGGCCGAAACGGACAAGAGCCCCGGTGTCCTCATGGCATCGGGATACATCGCCGGCGGCGCCATTGCCGGAATCATCGTGGCCGCGATCCAAGGCGTTCCGACGTTCGAGAGGTTCAACCAGAAGATTGGTGCGATGGCCGAGAGAAACCCATTCGTGACCGGACCTTCCGCTGACCTGCTTGCGCTCATCCCGTTCGCGATCCTCATCCTGCTCCTCTATTTGACCGGCCGGGAGAAGATCCTCGCCGCTAAACCGGTCGTCTGATACTCGATCACTGTTTGAACGAAAGGCCCGCCTCTGGCGGGCCTTTTCGTTATGCTTGAGCTCCCCATGAACGGCTGCCTGTCGCTGGTGCTCCTGGTCTTTGCGGTCGCGGCGTTCGTCGTCGCGATGAAGGCAAAGCGCGAGGCTGAGCGTGCCAATCGCGAACTGCAAGCCCTTCGGGACTCGTTCGAGGTGTTTCAGCGCTACTGGCAACAACAGGTGCCAAGGTTCGCGGCAGCAGTGGTGGAGCCTGTCCCGCTTCAGGAAAGTTCGTTTGAGTCCTCCTCCATACCCGCAACAACCTCAGCGATGCCTGAGGCAACGATCGCCCCTCCTGCGGAGGTCATCCCGGAACCTGTGACCGGTCCGTCGGTGACCGGCGAGCCCAGCCCGGAACCGATTGCCGCTGCAGCGTTTGAAGCTGCGGCCGCTCCTCCGCCGCCCGACAATCTGTCAACGCCGCCTCCGCCGCCAGCTCCGGCCCCTGTGCCGCCGAAGCGTGCCTTCGATTGGGAGAGCCTCGTCGGGGTGAAGCTCTTCTCCTGGATCGCAGGAATCGCACTCGCACTCGCCGGGGTGTTCTTTCTGAAGTACTCGGTCGAGCATGGCTGGCTCACCCCCACCCTGCGCGTTGCGATCGGCCTGATCACTGGATGCAGCGTCATCGCGATCTGCGAGATGAGGATTGCCCGCAACTACCGCTTCACCGCTAACGCGATGGATGGCGCGGGAGTGGCGATTCTTTACGCCACACTCTTCGCCGCCCATTCGATCTGGAAACTGATCCCGCAGCCAGTCGTCTTCGCAGGAATGGTCGCGGTCACCGCGCTGGCGGTCTTTCTCGCGCAACGTCGCGACTCCGTGTTCATCGCCCTGCTCGGCCTTCTCGGCGGCTTTGCGACACCAGCGCTCCTGGCCACCGGCGAGAACCGTCCGATCGCCCTCTTCGGATACCTCCTCCTGCTCAACCTCGGGCTGGCCTGGGTTGCGTGGCAGAAAGGCTGGCCGATTCTCACGGTAGCCAGCGCGTTCTTCACGGTCGTCTATCAATGGAGCTGGGTGGCGAAGTACCTGAGCGACGCGCAGATGCCGGTCGCCGCGGCGATCTTCGCGGTGTTCGCCATCGCCGGCGGCAGCGCTTTGTGGATCCGGCAGCGAGACGACGGCGGCGGCGATCCGTCACGGACTGCGTTCGAACGCGTCGGTCTGGCCATGGCGGCGCTGCCGTTGTTCTTCGCGCTGTTCGCCGCAGCAGTCCCGGCGTATGGCGCTCGGTTTCACGTGCTCTTCGCCTTTCTCCTTCTGATCAGCGCAGGCCTCGCCGTAGTCGCCGCCCTGCGTCACCATCACTGGCTGCACACGATCGGCGGGATCTGCGTCCTGCTGACGTTCGCGCTCTGGCTCGCGTTCTCGTACGTCCACGCCTCCTGGCCGGTGCTGCTCGCATGGATCGCCGCGTTCGTGGTCGTGCAACTCGTTGCGAGCCGCTGGCTGCCAGGCAGCCGTTCATTCGCCGCGCTGCTGCTGTTCACGTTCGTCGCGCTGGCCGGTCTCGAGCCGGCGACATCGAATGTGCAGTTGTTCTTTGTCCCCTTCATCGTGTTGTTCGCCGCCGTCGTCTTCCTCGCTGGACAGCGGCTCGATCCATCGGCGCTCGCCATTGCCTTCGTCGTCGCCACCGTGACCGGGCTGACCTGGGCAGGCACGCGACTCGAGGTCGCGGCAGTCCCGTCGTTCCTTCTGGTCGTGGTTTCACTCGTGCTGCTCTTTCTCGCGGCGGTTCTGCGGGTACGCATGCGTGCAGGCGCCACTCCGCTGTTCAACACGATGATTCTCGTTCTCGGCGCGCATTTGGTGCTGATGTACGTCGCAGGCGCCGGGCAACTCGCTGCGAGTCCCTGGCCGCTTTTCGCTGCGCTGACGTTGATCGACGTCGCTGCGGGCATCGCCGCACTGCTCGTGCAGCGAGCCGGCCTCGTGAGCGGCGCGGCACTGCTCTCCCAGGCCGTGGTGATGATCTGGTCGTCGCAGCACGGCGACTCCCACGCTGCGACGTCAATCGCGTTCGCCATGATCCTCTCGATCGCCGCTCTTTCACTCACGTGGTTCTTCATCGACCTCCGCCGGGCTGCCGGAGCCAGCGCCCGGATCATTCCTCCGTCGATCGCCGCGTTCGCCGGTTTCGTGGCGTTGATCGTTGCCGCGCAAGAGAGCGCGCTGCCTCCCGATTTCGCGGCGTTTCTCGGCACCGCCCTCCTGCTGACATTGGCCGTCCTGACAATTGCTTTCGTCAGCGGCTCGCTCTTCCTGGCTCCGCTCGCTGCCCTCGCCTGCGCCCTGGTTTCAATCTTCGCGCGCGATCTCCAGCCTCGGGAACTGATGGTCCTGACGGGCGCGTTTGCCGCACTCTTCACGCTCTTTCCCCTTCTTCTCGGCGCGAAGATCGGGAGGTCGCGGTCGCCGCACGCAGCAGCCATCCTTGGTCACCTCCTGTTCTTCTTCGCGGCGAACAACGCGCTTCACGAACTGCATGCGACGTCTGCGATCGGCCTGCTCCCGCTCGCGCAAGCCGCGATCCTGGGCGGTCTCCTGCTCGCGTTGTGGCGCCGGGAGTCAGCTGAAGAACGGTTCATCCCGCGACTGGCTTTGATGGCCGCCGCCGTGCTCGCATTCGTCACGGTCGCGATTCCGCTGCAGTTCGAGAATGAGTGGCTCACTCTCGGATGGGTCCTGGAGGCTGCAGCGCTGCTCTGGCTTTATCGACGACTCGAGTATCGCGGCCTGCTTTTCTGGTCCGCCGGGCTCTACGCCGCGGTTTTCATCAGGCTGGTGTTCAACTCCGCCGTCTTCCGCTATCACCCTAAGACGGAGACGCCAGTTCTCAATTGGTATCTCTACGCGTACCTCGTGGCAGCCGCCGCGTTCTTTGCCGGTGCGCGCATGATCCCGTCTCACTGGCGCCGGAGCATCGCCGTGCTCGCGACCGGGGGCACACTCCTGTTGTTCGTGCTGCTCAACATCGAGATCGCCGACTATTTCTCGACCGGTCCGACGCTCGCGTTCAACTTCTTCTCATCGAGTCTCGCCGAGGATCTGGCTTACACGATTGCGTGGGGTGTATTCGCCGTCGGGGTTCTAATCGCAGGAATCGCGCTGCGGAATCGTGGAGCAAGAATCGCCGCGCTGGCGCTGCTTGCGGTCACGATCCTGAAATGTTTCCTTCACGACCTCGGCCGCCTCGGCGGACTCTATCGCGTTGGCTCGCTGCTCGGTCTCGCCATCGCGCTGGTCATCGTCGGACTGCTGATTCAGCGCTTCGTAATCCCGCGCGAGGACCGTGACGTAGCCGTCTGATCGGCGTGCTTCCGACGCTCGACGCCAGACCAGCTCTTCGAGATCCGGCGAGCAGCAAGATAAGGCATGACCCGTCTCAGTACGACGTAGGTCAACGCAATGGCGTTCACGATCAGCAGCAGACGAAGTGATTGCGCGCGATCGAGGAACGGCATGCGAGCCGAAGTCCAGCGAGAGAAAAGCCAGTCCACTCCGCCGAGGAGGGCGAGTTGGATGGCATCGCCAACGTGCGCTCGCCAGCGGGCGCTATTCACGGTGCTTCGCGACCGGTAGGCAACCTTGGGTGCATCCTTTGAGGAGGACACACCCGGAAGAAGATCGGTCCTGGGCATCGTCATGAACGACACCCAGGCCGACCTGCAAATTCCGGAAACCCGGCAGGGTTACCGATACCGAATGGTTTGTGCAATGAGGTTATCGTCGTGGTCGCGATACGCCTTGATGAGAATCGAATCGCCCGCCTTGAGGCGGTCCGCAGTCGTGTAGCCGCTCTTCGTCTTCACGACGAAATCCTCGGTCACGAAGACGTTCATGGTCTTGCCACTCTTGCGATCGCGAACGAGCAGCGTCGGTGAATCATCCAGCGACTCGACGACTGTGGCCGACATCGAGACGGCGACAAACTCGCCCTCGTCGGCATGGTTGTCGTTTCTGTCGTTTCTGTCCGTCCCCGCATTGAAGACATCTTCGTCGTAGCGAACGGTCGTGACCATGAACACCTGGCCGGAGTAGTTACCGCTGAGCGTGACCCGGTCGCCAACCCGAAGGTCGGTGGCTCGTACGCGTCGTCCCTTTGAGTCGTACGCACGACTCATGTCGATGCGCGTCTCCTCGCGGCCTGTGTCGATGCGGGCCGTATCGCTGGATCCATCGACCCGCGTGACCTTGCCCGAGACCGATCCGACACTGGGCGCAGTATTGTCGCTGCCTTCCTGGATACTCCGGATGACCTGGATGCTGCGCGCCCGCACCTCGCGATCATTCGCAGAGCCCGGCTCACGCTCGACGCTCACGCGATCACCCTGTTCGAGGTTGGTGACCTCGTAAGTCTTGTTCTGGTAGTAGACCGGTGTGCGCGAGGTCGTGCGGATCGTGATCATTTCGCGGCGGTCCGTCTCGATCACGATGCGGTCGTCGGCGGAGTTGACCTGCCGGATGACGCCGTCGATCCGCGAGGACGAGGTCGCCACTGAGGGTGACGACGAGTTCGTCGATGTCACGGGCGTCGATCGTCCGAGCAGCGCAATCTGCTCCGCTGCAACGACGGAGTTGGCCCTTCCAACGCCGCGCACCTCCAGGCGATCGCCCAGGCGCACGCTCGTGAATCCGTTCGAGCCCGTCAGGACCTGGGACTGGCCGTTCACCAGTCCGCCAAAGCCTGTGTATTGCGTGGAGACCGAATCGGTCGCGACGTTGATCCGCACGTTCCGGTCATCGTCGGCCGTCAGCCACACCTGGCGGCGTGACTCGTCGACATCGACGACCGTCCCGACGATGGAGCCACGAACGCCGCTCCTGACGTCCGCGGCCGTCCTCCAGAGAGAACGATCCTGTCCAAAGGAAGAGACTGCTGAGAGCACCAGAACCAGCCAGATCGCTGTCCTGCCTGTGATTTGTCGCATTTGAGAACCTCCTGCCGGACGCGTTCTCGCAATGCCCGCGCCACGAAGGAAGTCAGGATCGACTGGAGACGCAACGTCCGGCAATCCACGAACTCGAGACCGCCCGCTCGTCGCCCATGAAGATCAGCGCGGCAAGGATCTCTTCCGCGGAGGCAGCGCGTAGCGAGCGAAGCGCCAGCAACGGCGTCGCTTCCAGGTCGAGCATCACAAAGTCCGCCGACTTTCCGGTCTCGAGGCTGCCAGTCTCGGAATCCAGCGACAACGCGCAGGCGCCGCCGAGCGTCGCCAGGTACCAGAGCTGGAACGGGGTCAGCGAGGCCTTCTGCACCTGCTGCACCTTGTAGGCATCCGACATTGCGGTGAACATGGAGGGAGTGGTGCCGGCTCCGACATCGCTTCCCAGTCCGATCACGATGTTGGCTTTCAGCACGCGATGGAGCGGGAAGAGTCCGCTGCCGAGGAAGAGATTGGAATTGGGACAGTGCGCGATTCGACTTTCCCGCTCGCCGATGAGTTCGAGTTCTTCTTCACTCAGCCAGACGCCATGCGCGAGGATCGTACGTCTGCCCAGCAGCCCGTAGTGATCGTAAACGTCTGCGTACTCCGCCTCGGGGAAGAGTTCGTGGACCCAGGCCACTTCGTTCTCATTCTCGGAGATGTGCGTATGAACGTACGCCTCCGGAAACTCGCGACTGAGCGCTCCGGCGGCTTCGAGCAACTCCGGCGTCGAGGTGGGTGCAAAGCGAGGCGTGATGGCGTACTGCTGCAGTCCGCGACCGTGCCATTTCTTCAGAAGTTCCCGGCCGTCGTTGAACGCCGACTTCGCATCGGCCAGCAGGTAATCGGGCGCGTTGCGATCCATCATTGCCTGGCCGATGATCCCGCGGAAGCCGCGACGCTCTGCTTCTTCGAAGAAGATCTCGGTGGCCTGTTTGTGAATCGTCGAAAAGATCAACGCGCAGAGCGTTCCGTTTCTCAGGAGTTCATCGAAAAACGCCGTGGCAATTCTCTTCGCGTGCACCGGATCGGCGAACTTTGCCTCGGTTGGAAACGTGTAGCGATTCAACCATTCGAGCAGGTCACCACCGTAGGAGCCGATCATCTCGAGTTGCGGCGCGTGGAGATGCGTGTCGAAAAATCCCGGGGAGATCAGTGCATTCTTTCCGCCGAGCGT
>JBKJVD010000222.1:0-6500 GCA_046590585.1 Thermoanaerobaculia bacterium
AAGCTCATCCAGTCCCAGAGCATGGCCCACTGACCGGAGAGCCGGATGCGGGAGATCCGCACGTCCGGTTCGGAGGGAGGGGCGGAGCGATCCTCCGTCCCTACCCCCTATCACCGCGCGTCGCGGGCTACCATCACACCATCAAAACATCACCTGCGCACCGACCCAGCACCCCACCCATCACAAGGGGACCGTGAGCACCACGGCGCGGCATTCGTCTTCGCCGGACCGTCGATAGGTGTGCGGGATGGTGGAGTCGAAGTAGACCGAGTCTCCGCGATCGAGTTCGACGATCTGGTCTCCGACTGTCAGCACCAGCGATCCGTCGATCACGTAGATCGTCTCGAACCCGGTGTGCGTGTGTGACTCGGCATCGCCGTTCGAGTCTGAGTTGAAGTGCGCGAGGTAGCTGCTGGAGACGCGGTTTGTGGCTCCGAAGTCGAGGCTCTCGAAGTGATACGTCGCTCCGCGATCTCCGGCCTCGTTCGCGAGGCGCTGGCGTCCGGCGGCTCGCGAGATTGCAACGACTGCCTTGTGACGGTCGTCGCTGAAGAAGTGATCGAGACCGATGCTGAAGACCATCGCGATCCGGAGCAGCGTGCCGAGGGGCGGGCAGACGCGGCCGCGTTCGATTTTCGACAGGAGGCTGGGAGAAAGCGACGTATGCCGGCCCAGCTCCACGAGCCCCATCCTTCGACCACGCCGGAGCGCGCGAACTTTTTCCCCGATTCCGTATTGCTCGAGCATGGTCGAGAGCGTCGGCCCGTCGTTCACGATGCCGGAGCTGTCTCCGGCCAGGTCGGGGTTCATGCTTCAATTGTAGGGACGGCGCTGCGGACGGAAAGTGCCAGTGTGCCTACAGCGGCTCCGGGATCCGTCAGGCCGGTGGCGGTACCCGGAATCGCGTGCCGCTGAACGTCATGCTGCGGTTCGACTTCCTGCGCGCGCCGCGACGGCGGGCGATGAAGTCTTCCTTCGCCTCGTTGAGCGTGGAGGGGATGTACGTCGCTCCCGCATTCAGGGTCTTGTTTCGATCGCTGGAGAATGTGGAACCGCCCGCCACGATCATCAGGTCCGCAAAGTTCGAGGAGAGCAGTTGCAGCAGCGCCATGCCCGCATCGGCGTGATCGGCATTGGTGCACGAGACGAACACTGCCTCCGGAACCACTTCAGCGATGAACGCGATCAGTTCCTGATCGGGAAGATCGGTGAAGTAATCAACCGAGAAGCTTTCTGCCCGCAGCATCTGCGTGAGCATCAGCGAGCCGAGGGAGAGGCGCTCGCCCGAAACCGAGACGGCTACGATGTGGCGTTCCGGGTCAGGCTTGCCGGCGTTGCGATCGCCGTAGCGGATGATCAGTTCGCGGATCACATCCTTGATGAAGTGGTCGTGCGCCGAGGAGATCCGCTTGCGATCGAGTTCTTCGTTTGCGAATGTCAGGGTGGGGATGAAGAGCTCCGTGAACATCTGCTCCATGGGAACGCTCTCGGCCTGGCGGTCGGCGATCGCGATTGCCCCGGTGCGATCGCGCAGCAGAAGGCGGTTGTAGAAACTGAGATATCCCTCGAGCGGATCCTCGATCCCGAACATGATCGAGAAGACGCGCAGCGCCGGGATGAACTCGCCGGCGACCGTGAGGCACACCGTGATCGGGGTCGCGAGCAACAGGCCGACCGGACCCCAGAGCCATCCCCAGAAAATCGTCGCCAGCAGGAGGGCGATCGGCGAAACCCCCACCCGGTGGCCGACCACGATCGGCTCGACAAACCCACCGATCAGCTGATCGCTGAATACGAACAGCCCGAGGACGGCCATTGCCGTGTACCAGTTCGGAAAGACGGCGAAGGCGAGAAACGTCGGGAACGCTGCGCTCAGCACGGCGCCGATGTAGGGAACGAAACGGAGCAACCCCGCCATGACTCCCCACAGGCCGGCATGCGGCATCTGCAGGAGCCATAGCCCGACGCCGATGAGCACACCGAACCCGATGTTGAGTAACGCAATGGTGAGCAGGTATCGGCTGATCCGGTCCGAGGTCTCGCCGATGGCCTGAGTGGTCACGGTGAGATGCGCGCGCCCGGCCAGACGCAGCATCTTGTCCCGCATCGATTCCCGATCCTGAAGGAGGAAGAAGACGAGCACCAGCACGAGGAAGGCCGCAGCGACCAGTTCAATGGTCGGCGCCACCTCTTCATAGCGATCGTTGATTCCCTTGCGCTCCGGGATGACGCGAACCTTGAGGTCCGCACGTTCGGGCCGATCACGCGCCTCGGCCACCCGTTGCAGCGTGCGCTCGACCACGTCGAGCGTGCCTCCGCTGGTGCGCTTGAGAAACTGAAGCTTCTCTTCGATGTGTCCGCTCGACGCCGCCTTCGCAAGTTCCCGAGCCACGCCATTGAGCTGCTGATAAATCCACCACCCACCGACGAGCAGCAGTGCAGCAGACAATCCGAGCGAGAGCACGACCGCCCCGGCACGTCGGAGGAACGTCCGCTCGAGCACGCGGACGATTGGAGTCAGGAGGAATGAGAAGAGGATCGCCAGCGCGATCGGGACCACAACGGGGCGGGCCACGTAGAGCACTCCCACCACGACGACGGTGATGAGCAGGATGCGGGCAGTGGATTGCCTGCGATCCGTCGCACGAGTGTCCGCGATCGGGACCTCGCCAGAAAGCGTGCCTCGGCGGACCGACATCGTCCGGTCGAGTTCTTCACTCTCTTCGTCGTCCTCGAAATACACCACGTTGGCGCGCGCGCAGCTCCCGCGGTGAGTCTAATGCAAAGCACCCGCCGTTGAACTGGCTGTTGGCTCTTGGCTCTTGGCTCTTGGGAAAAGCGGGGGGTGACGTGGAAGGAGCGATCGTCGCTTTTCCCAACAGCCAAAAGCCAACAGCCAGCCCCCCCGCCTTTCCCAACAGCCAACAGCCAAGAGCCAAAAGCCAGCCGTCAGGTACACTTCCCGGCATGACCAAGCAGCCCGGCGATGACCTTCATGGAGCCTCGGATCTCGAGGCGCTGATCAACGATCGGGGTCTGTTGACCGGACCTCGCCCCACCGTCAATCGCGAGCAACTCCAGTTTCACCTGCGCGAGGTCCTGCGACTGCTGCATGTCGATCTCGAGGATGAGAACGTCGTCGACACTCCCCGGCGCTGGTCCGAGTCGCTGGTCACCCTGACCAGCGGTTACGACTACACCGACGTCAAGAAACTGACGACGCTCTTTCGCAAGGGATGCTCCGCGACCGACGAGAAGTGCCAGAACCTGGTGGTGATCGGCGGCACGTACAAGACGCTTTGCGCCCACCACATCCTGCCGTTCTTCGGACGTTTCATCGTCGGCTACATCCCGGAGAACTGGATCATCGGCGCCTCCAAGATCCCTCGCATCGTCGAGGTTCACATGCGCCGCCTGCAGTCGCAGGAGCACCTCGCTCACGACATCACCGACACCATCGAGAAGATTCTCGAACCGCGCGGCATTGCGGTCTGGATGGGAGGCGTGCATCTCTGCATGGTGATGCGGGGCGTCGAGCAGGAGTCGTCGTTCATGGAGACCAACGTGCTGCGCGGCGCCTTTCTCAATGACGAAAGGACGCGCGACGAGTTCATGTCGATCGTCAATCGCCGCGGCCAGCGCGACTGATCAGTCTCGAACCTCGCATCTTCGACGACGACCGACCGTCGTCGTTCTCACGCGACCGGAGTGAAACGTCCCGCGGCCTCGGCGCGCAGACGGGCAACATCCTCGCGACGGGTCAGAGAAAGCGGGACCGTCGATCCGAGCGCGTCGAGCAGCGCCTGCGTCGATAGCGTTGCGCGCGCATGGAGCGACCGGTAGAGCGCCGAGACGATCGCCTGCTCGATCTCGGCTCCAGAGAATCCGTCACTGACACCGGCCAGCGGGGCCAGGTCGAACGACTCCACCGCCTGGTTCCTCAGCCGCAGATGAATCGAGAAGATTGCGCGGCGCTCGGCGTCGTCCGGAAGGTCGACGAAGAAGATCTCGTCGAACCGGCCCTTGCGCAGCAATTCCGCCGGTACACCCATCAGGTCATTCGCCGCTCCGACCACGAACACGTTCGCGGTCTTGTCGTTCAGCCAGGTGAGCAGCGCTCCGAAGAGGCGCGTCGAAAGGCCGCCATCCGAGTCGCCGCTCCCACCGGATGAAAACGCCTTCTCGATCTCGTCAATCCAGAGGACGACCGGCGACATCGCCTCCGCGAGGGCGATCGCCTTGCGAAAGCGCTTCTCGGTCTCCCCGACATACTTGTCGTACAGGCGTCCTGCATCCAGCTTGAGCAGCGGCAGGCCCCATTGCCGGGCGATGAACTTCGCCGCCAGCGACTTGCCACAACCCTGGACACCAACGAGAAGGACTCCCTTCGGCGGTCGCAGGTTCATCCGTCGCGCTTCCGGCAGGAAGCCGGCATGCGCCTCGTCGAGCCAGGTCTTGAGACGCGAGAACCCGCCAAGATCGACGGTATTGGTTTCGAGCGGAAAGAACTCCAGCACGCCACTCTGCTCGATGATCTCGCCCTTTGCGCGAAGCACCCGCCCGATGTCGGGAGCGGAGAGCCTGTTGTCGGCGACGATGGCCTGCGCGATCGCGCGACGGGCCTGGCTGAGCGTCAGCCCCGCCAGCGATCGGACGAGTTTCTGCGCCTCGGGTCGCGTGAGGTCGACCTCAATGTGCTGCCTCGAACCTACCGCGTCGACTACGCTCCGGATCATCTCCAGCATTTCCTGATCGCCGGGCAACTGCAGCCGGAAGTGGACCGCGATGGAATCGAGGTCGCGCGGCAATTCCAGAGGATCGCCGGTCAGGATCATCGCCGAACGGGTCGCGGTCAGCTTCTGCGCGAGATCGCGCAGGGTTCGGCTCACGTTCGGAGCAGAGAGGTGCGGAACGAGGTCTTTCAGCAGGAAGATCGCGTCGGGCGGCGCTTCACGGCCGATGTACTGGAGCGCGGCCAGCGCCTCGGTCGTTCCCTCGATCTCGCCGAGGTGACTGCGAATCAGTCCGGTCGTGATGCTCCAGCTGTAGAGGGGCTGCCGCAGGTCAGCCGCAACCTCGCGCAGGATCGATTCGACCCTCTCCTCCTCCACCGTCTCCACCGCGATCAGCGAGTGGAACGACTGAATCAGCGTCTCGAGTTCGTGTGCCGCCGCGCGACTGGACATCTGGCGGGAGTGTACGAACGCGGGGGCGGCGAAGCAATGCAGGCTCGCGCGGGGGTGACGACGGCCCGCCGAGAATCAGTGGTCGGGATTCCGGGTTAGGATCGTCGCGCCCGAAACGTTCCTCGCCTCACCGCGTACAAAAGAGTGGCTCATGGACAAGAAAAAGGTAGTCAGTGAACTCCGTATTTTCCTGCTGATGATTTTCGTCATCAGCTCCCTTCGCTCTGCTCTCGCGGACTGGAACGACGTGCCTACGGGCTCGATGAAGCCGACGATCCAGGAAGGCGACCGCGTCGTGGTCAACAAGCTCGCCTATGACCTCAAGATTCCATTCACCACGAAGCACATCGCTGAGTGGGCAACTCCCCGCCGAGGCGATGTAGTCGTATTCTTCTCGCCGGTCGATGGCATCCGGCTCGTCAAGCGGGTGATCGGTCTTCCCGGTGACCTGATTGGTATGAAGGACAATCGCGTGTTCATCAATGGCGTCGAAGTTCCACGCTCGCCGATGCTGCTGCACAACGACGAGCGCGACGGTGTCACGCTCATCGGCGACGAAACTCTGACTGGTCATCGCCACCAGATGATGGTCACGCCCGCCCAACCGTCGCTCAAGACCTTCGATCCGGTCCAGGTCCCAGCCGGTCATTACTTCGTGATGGGTGACAACCGCGACAACAGCAACGACAGCCGCTTCATCGGCTTCATCGAACGCAGGAGAATCGTCGGTCGCGCAACGGCGGTTGCCTTCTCGCTCGATCGCAATCACTTCTATATCCCGCGGGCCAACCGCTTCCTTCGCCAGCTCGACTGAGCGGGGACCGTAACCGCTGTTGCTCTGCAACGTCTATTCATCAGGAGGTTTCACCTTGAAACGAACCATTCTCACGGCCGCACTGGCCGCTTCACTGATCTCTTCGCTGATCACCGGCGCAGCATCGGCGCAATTGAAGGCTAAGCCGCGTCCGGCAAATGCCCAGAGCGCTCCGCAGAACGGCAACGGCAACATGCAGGTGACCGTTGGTGGACAGGCGGGCGTGAAGCTGGAGGGGGCGAAGATCTCCGTCGCCGAGGCTGAAAAGCTCGTCCGCACCGGCAAGGCGGTCTTCGTCGATGTTCGCTCCAACGATCAGTTCGCCCTCGGCCACATCAAAGGCGCGCTGAGCATCCCCGGCAGCCTGTTGATCGCCCGCATCCGCGAGGTGCCCGCAGGAAAGAAGATCATCACCTACTGCGCCTGTTCGGCTGAGCAGTCGAGCGCCCACGCCGTACAGGATCTCGCGGCCCACGGCATCAAGAACGCCGCAGCCCTGG